>NZ_JBKEAE010000059.1:0-9690 GCF_047971885.1 Tropicimonas sp.
TTCTTTGCCAGATCGACGCCGATGATGCTAACTTCTCCCCTGGATGCCCTCTCCTACAGCTTGTGCTTCGACACCACGAGTTTGGCACATCGCGATGCCGTCAGGGGAGAGCGGCATCCACACCATCTCCATGACAGAATTCGCCTGGTTGCGCTGGTGGCGACGAGCATCCGCACCTAACTCATTAGCAGATTGGATCAATAACCACTCCATCATATGTTATTTGCTGTTAAAAGCAGGAGCTTCCATGCCGGACCGGGTCTACGACGACATCGCCGCCTTCATCGTCGTCGCGCGAGAGCAGAGCTTTACCAAGGCTGCCAAGAAGATGGGCGTTTCGCAATCCGCGCTCAGCCAGACGGTTCGCAACCTTGAGGAGCGGTTGCAGATGCGGCTCTTGTCGCGGACGACGCGCAAGGTCAGCCCCACGGAGTTGGGACAGCAGTTGCTTGAGGCGGCCGAGCCGCGGCTGCAGGCCATCGCCGACGATCTGAACCGGCTGCGCGGCCTGTCCGAACAGCCGGCCGGTACAGTGCGGATTTCAGCGAGTTCGCATCCGACGGAAACGATCCTCTGGCCCAAGCTGGCACCGCTGATGGCGCAGTATCCCGACCTGAAGATCGAGATCGATTCCAACGCCGCCCTTGTCGATATCGTCGGCGAGCGGTTCGATGCCGGGGTACGGCTGGGCGAACAGGTGGACAAGGACATGATCTCCGTCGCCATCGGCCCACCGGAGAGGATGTTGGTCGTGGCCTCGCGCGATTATCTCGAACGCTTCGGTACGCCGCAGCATCCCCGCGATCTGACATCGCACGAGTGCATCCAGATCCGCATGCCGACAGCCCGCGCGCCGATCCCCTGGGAGTTCAAGAAGGGCCGTGAGGAGATCAACGTTCGCGTCTCGGGGCGGATAATCTGCAACAATCGCGACGTGCAGATCGATGCGGCTCGGCGGGGGTTCGGGCTTGCATGGATGCTGCAGGATTTCGCTGTCCCGCTCCTGGAGACGGGGGAAATGGTCAGTGTTCTGTCCGACTGGTGCGCGGAGTTTCCGGGGTTCTTTCTTTACTATCCAAGCCGCCACCAGCACTCGCGCGCCTTTGATCTCGTGGTGAAGACGCTGCGGTGGCGTGGCTGATTAAGCGGGTTTGCTTATAGACCCATCCCGCATCCATTGGGTTATCGTTTGACAGACCCAACGTTATCTTTCTCTCGTCTGCCGAACGGAGAGGATCCCCATGCCCCTGTCACCCAGTTTGAGCCGCCGCGCGTTCTTGTCGGTCACGGCTGCCAGCATTGCGATTCCGGCACTCCCGGTTCTCGCGGCCCAACCAGTCACAGCACGTGTCGCTGCCGGTACGTTGCGCGGCATGCGGGACCAGGGCGCATTGGCCTTTCTCGGCGTACCCTATGCCGCCGACACGGCAGGTGCGAACCGGTTCCGTGCGCCGCAACCGGTGCCCGCCTGGCAGGGCGAACGTGACGCCACGGGCTATGGCCCGCTGGCACCCCAGGTGCCGAGCACGCTGGGCAAGGACGATCCGGTATTCGAGTGGTACTACCAGGATCAGCCGCAGGGCGAGGATTGCCTCGTCCTCAACGTCTTCACCCCCGACCTGAACCCGGAAGCCCGTCGGCCGGTGATGTTCTACATTCACGGCGGCGGCTACATAAATGGCGGCGGCGGTGGCGAAGGTCTGAACGGCGCCAACCTTGCGACCTTCGGTGACGTGGTCGTGGTGACGATCAACCACCGTTTGAACGCCTTTGGCTTCACCCATCTGGGCGCGCATGACCCCGATTTCGCCGACGCGGCCAACGCCGGGATGCTGGACATCGTGGCGGCGCTGGAATGGGTACAGGGCAACATCGCCGCGTTCGGCGGCGATCCGGGCAATGTCACAGTGCTCGGTCAATCCGGTGGCGGTTCGAAGATCATGATCCTGCTTGCGATGCCTGCGGCGCAGGGCCTGTTTCACCGCGCGATCTCGATGAGCGGCGCGGCGGGGCTGGCCATCGACCCGGCCGAGGACATGGTGCCCTATGTCGATGCGCTGCTGGCCGAGCTGGGCGTGGCGCCTGACAATCTGGCAGCGCTTCAGGACATTCCGCACGAAACCATTATCGAGGCGCGGGGCCGTGCGGTCGCCGCATCCTTCGAAGGCGCGCGGCCGGTGATCGACAGGCGCCACATCACAACGCGCGCCATGACGCCCGAAGGCATGGCGATGCACGCATCGGTGCCGCTGATGTTGGGCCATACCGAGACCGAGGCCACGCTGTTCTTCCGCAGCGACATGCGCAACTTCGACCTGACCGAAGCGCAGATGCGCGCCCGGATGGCGCAGGTCTTCGGCATCGATGATGCGCGGGTCGACGCGATCATGGCGGCCTATCGCGCGGATGCTCCCGACATGACGCCCTCTGACATCCTGATCGCGGTCGCCTCGGATGTGCAGTTCCGGCTGCCCCTGACGCGCGCGGCCGAGACGCGTTCCGGCACGGCGGGTCAGGCGCCTGTCTGGCTCTATGACTTCGCCTGGACGATCCCCGCCGACGGCGGCGTTCTGGGCTCGCCCCATGCGGTGGACATCCCCTTTGCCTTTGGCACCGTCGATGCGGCGGGCGCGATGGTCGGACCCGGAGACGGGCCACGCGAAGCGGCGCTGAACATGATGGCGGCCTTCGTCAGCTTTGCCCGGAGCGGCAACCCGAACAATGAACGGATGCCGGAGTGGCGGCCATTTGACGCCGACAGCCGCACCACCATGCGGATCGACGCCCAATGCGAGCCGATCAGTGCCTTCCGCGCCGCCGCGGATGCCGAGATCGCCACGCTGCAGATCGATCCATTCAACCGTGCCGCCCTCTACCGCTATGCGGACTAAGGCGGCGACCGCGAGAGGAGACACTCCTATGAAAACGCGAACGCTTGGCAAAAGCGGCCTTGAGGTTTCGGCCCTCGGTTTCGGCTGCATGGGCCTCAACTTCAGCTATGGCCATGCGCTTGGGGCGCAGGACGCCATCGCGCTGATCCGCGCGGCGGTGGACCGCGGCGTGACCTTCTTCGACACTGCCGAGGTCTATGGACCCTACACCAACGAGGAGATCGTCGGAGAGGCCCTGCGACCGGTCCGCGAGCGGGTGGTGATCGCCACCAAGTTCGGCTTCGATATCGAGGGCGGCCGGATGGCGGGCATGAACAGCCGGCCCGAGCAGATCCGCAAGGTGGCCGATGGGTCGCTCAAGCGGCTCGGCATCGAGCAGATCGACCTGTTCTACCAGCACCGCGTCGATCCGAACGTGCCGATCGAGGACGTCGCCGGCACGGTGAAAGACCTGATCGCGGCCGGCAAGGTGAAGCATTTCGGCTTGTCGGAGCCGTCTGCGGCGACGGTGCGGCGCGCGCATGCGGTCCAGCCAATCGCTGCGCTTCAGAACGAGTATTCGCTCTGGACCCGAGGCGTCGAGACGAACGGCATCCTCCAGGCCTGCGAGGAACTCGGCATCGGGCTCGTCCCCTACAGCCCGCTCGGCAAGGGCTTCCTGACCGGAACGATTGGCCGGGAAACCAGGCTCGCGGAGGGCGACTTCCGCAAAGGTCTGCCACGATTTGCTCCCGAGGCGATGGAAAAGAACCAGGCGCTCGTGGATCTGCTGAAGCGGATCGGTGCCGCGAAGCAGGCGACACCGGCGCAAATCGCGCTCGCATGGCTGCTGGCACGGCGCCCGTGGATCGTGCCGATCCCCGGCACGACGAAGCTGCACCGGCTGGAAGAAAACCTCGGCGCGGCGGATGTCGAACTGACAGCAGACGATCTGACCGAAATCGAGACCGCAGCGGCTGCCATCCATATCGAGGGTGAGCGCTATCCGGCTCATCTGCTCGCCACCACCGGCCGCTGACCTCCCCAATTCACCACGAAGGAGAACCGACATGACCACCGATATGAAACCCACCTCCGACCTCTCCCGCCGCGCGATCCTGGCAAGCGGTGCCGCGCTCGGTCTTGCCTCGCTGGCGACTGGCGCCCAGGCGCAGACAGGTCAACCGACAGCCGCCACAGCCGGCACGCGGCAGCTCGGCTCCCTTGAAGTTTCGCCCATCGGGCTCGGCTGCATGGCGATGGCGCCCGGTTTCTACAACCCGCCACCCGCACGCGACGAGATGGTCCGGCTGATCCGTGACACGCACGATATGGGCGTGACCTTCTACGATACCGCCGAAATCTATGGCCCGTTCATCAGCGAGGAAATCGTTGGAGAGGCACTGGAGCCGATCCGCGACGAGGTGGTTCTGGCCTCCAAGTTCGGCTTCTCCTTCAATGCCAACGGCGGCTATGCCGGTCGCAACAGCCAGCCCGATCACATCAAGCAAGCTGTCGAGGGCATACTGGGCCGGCTCCGGACCGACCGGATCGACCTGCTCTACCTGCACCGGATGGACCCGAACGTGCCGATCGCAGACATCGCAGGGGCCGTCGGGGATCTGATTGCAGAGGGCAAGGTTCGCGAATTCGGAGTTTCCGAGGTGAACCCCGAGACGCTGCGCGGAGCCCATGCGGTCACACCGGTCGCGGCCGTGCAGAGCGAATACTCCCTTCTCGAACGTCTGCCCGAGGTCGCCATGCTGGACACCTGCGCCGAACTTGGGGTGGGATTTGTGCCCTGGGGGCCGACGATGCGCGGCCTGCTGGCCGACAACATGAACGAATACACGCGGTTCGCCTCACAGGATCGTCGGGCCAACGTGCCGTTCTTCGCCCCAGAGGCGTTGGAAACCAACATGGCCGTGGTGGCGCTGGCCCGCGACTGGGCACAGCGCAAGGACGCGACGCCGGTGCAGATCGCGCTGGCCTGGGTGCTGGCACAGCGCGACTTCATCGTTCCTATCCCGGGCACGACGAAATGGCCGCATATGCGCGAGAACTGGGGCGCGACCGAAGTCAGCTTCACCGGAGAAGAACTGGCCGAATTCCGCACCGCGCTGGAGGCATTGCCGGTCGCTGGCAACCGCCCCGACAGCAAGGCCAGGGAAAACGAATGATCTATGCGGGCGTCCCAACCGGCAAACCTCGGAGGTTGCGATGACACACAAGGCAAATCCTGTTCTGACTACTCTGGTCGCAACTGCTGCGCTGGCTGGTGCCGCTGCCGAGGCCCAGACCTCCTATCCCGGACGGGTGTGGGAGCCGGGTGAGGCCCGATACGCAGCGACCTTGACCGAGGAGGTTTCCATCACTCTGTCGGACGGCACCGAACTGGTCGGTGTCGTCGCCCGGCCAACCGATCGGGCAACCGGCCAGCAGGCCGAGGGGGACTTCCCGGTGATCGTGGAGTTCTCCCCCTATTTGCGGCTGGCCGAGCCCGTCGGCCCGAACCCCTACCTGACCGAGCATGGCTATATTTACGCCCTGATCCGTCCGCGCGGCACCGGCGGGTCGCAAGGCGAGATGCAGCAGTTCACCTCGCAGGACGGCCGCGACGGGGCTGAGGTGGTGGACTGGGCTGCGGCGTTAGACGGATCGGACGGCCGGGTCGGCCTTCTGGGCTGCTCATATCCCGGCGGGACGGGGCTGGCCACGGCCGCGGGGGTCGGTCCGGAGTCCCCCCTGAAGGCGGTGGTCGCGGCCTGCATCGGGCTTGATATGCAGCACCGTCAGGTCTGGACGACAAACGGCCTGCCGAATGCCGCGCTCAACTCCTACGGGCCGCGCGCGACCTATCTGATGGGCGATCAGCCCTCGGTCCGCGACTATTTTGCGGGCTTTGTCGAGGGCGTGATGGCAGGTGGGCCGGAGGCCTATGACGGCTACTGGCAGGATCGCCTGCCGCTGAGCCGGGCCGAAGGCATCGTTGAGAACGGTATTCCCACCCTTTTGTGGACCGGGTGGAGCGACATCAACGAGATCGGCGGCATCCACGCCTATCTGGCGATGCAGAACGCTGCTGCCGGGCACCCCGTCTTCGCGCCGATGGACACCGACGAAGCCGACCCGCGCTGGCAGATCATCGTCGGCGACTGGGGTCATGCCAAGGGCCTGGACGCAGGGGTTTACCTGCAATGGTTCGAGACCTGGCTGAAGGGCGTCGATACCGGCATCGGCGACACATCGGCCCCGATGCATCTATTCGAGAAGGGTACTGACCGCTGGGTCAATCTCGCCGGTTATCCGGTCGCTCCGGACACAGCGGAATGGCATCTCGGTCCCGATGGCGCGCTGACTGGGGTGCCGCCAGCCGGTCAGGGCTCTGCGCGGCTCGACTGGGGCAACCCCGAGGCCGAGAACGGCCACCTTGCCTACACCACCCCGCCCTTCGCGGAAGGTGCGACCATCGCCGGTCCGATCAGCGCAACGATCTACGCCGCTTCCAGCAACACCAACCTCGAAATGATCGCGAACCTCTACGACGTCGCGCCTGACGGATCTGCCGAGCGCATCAGCATGGGCTCGGTCCTGGGAAGCCAGAGTCGGCTTGCCAACAGCAAGTCGTGGATCGAAGGCGATGGTACGATCACCTGGCCATGGCCGGAACTCTTGAGCGACAACTATCTGACGCCCGACCAGCCCACACGCTTCGACCTGTTCCTGGCGGTGCGGCAATGGGGCGTCGCGCCGGGACACAGCCTGCGACTGGAACTGACAACGCAAAGCGGCGCCGATGTCTGCCCGGCCGAGGGCGAGCTGCCGATGGTCTCGGAACCCTGCCGACTGACTGCGCCGCAGGCCGCAACGCTGCCCGGAGGCACCTATCAGGTTCTCTGGGGGCCGGAGCACAACTCCACGCTGAACCTGCCGTTACTGCCCTATCAGCACTTCCCCGAGGTTGCCTCGGCACCCGCGCCGAGCGCCTGGGACGAAACCACCCGCAGCATGGTGCAGGCCACCACAACGCTGCCACTCGATTGGGGAACGGCAGAATGACGAAACGATCGATGGGCATCCTTTCAACAACCGCACTTCTGCTGTCACTAACAACCGCCGCAATGGCACAGGACTTGTCCGAGGTTCAGGCCCCGTCCGAGCCACTGGTTCTTCAATCTCGCGGCAGCTTCCTTGTCGGCGGCGAAAGCGTTGAGCGGACGCCAGCCCAGCTGTCCACCATCTTCGGCCCGCCCCCTGCCGAAGGCGGCAACATCACCGTCAACCAGATGTATGTCGATTTCATGGTTCCGGCCGAAGTGACGGGCGTTCCGGTGGTGATGCTGCATGGAGCAACACTCAGCGGCAAGACCTATGACACGACGCCCGATGGCCGCATGGGCTGGTTCGAGTATTTCGTGCGGCAGGGACATCCGAGCTATGTGCCCGACCAGATTTCGCGCGGGCGCTCGGGCTTCGATCCCGGCATCTACAACGACGTGCGGGCCGGGATTCGGCCACCCTCCGACCTGCCCAACGTCTTCCGCCAGGCGGACGAGTTGAACTGGACCCAGTTCCGCATCGGGCCTTCTTTCGGGCAGGCCTTCAATGACGGTCAGTTTCCCATCGAGTATGCCGACGAGATGTCGCGCCAGGCTATCCCCGATCTCAACGCCTTCCTGCCGACGCCCAACCCGAACCATCAGGCCATGTCCGATCTGGCCAGCGATGTCGGTGGCGCGGTGTTGATGGGCCATTCGGAAACCGGCGCCGTGCCGCTCAACGCCGCAGCGACCGACCCTTCCGATATCGCGGGCATGATCCTCGTCGAGCCGGGCGGGTGCCTGTATACTCCGTGGACCGAAGAGGACATGCAGACCTTCACCCAGATCCCCATCCTTGCCGTGTTCGGCGACCATCTGGATCTGACGACCGGCCTTGGCGATTTCTCGTGGCAGAACGCCTACGACTCCTGTGTCCAGTTCATCGATCAGGTGAACGCCGCGGGCGGAAATGCCACCATGCTCTATCCGCCCGATCTCGGGATCACCGGCAACAGCCACGTCCTGATGATGGACAGCAACAATCTGGAGATCGCCGACCTGATCCTGGACTGGATCGACGACAACGTCGAACCCGTTTCGGCTGAGTAGACGACAGCCTCCCGAGCGGCCGCTTCACGCAGATGCGGCGGCCCCACCCCGCAACGCAGGGGGCGCAAGAGCGATGCGAACCGACGGAGGATATGGTCAGTTGATCCGATTTCCGCCTTCCGCCCTCGTGGCCGTCCCGGTCCTCAAGTCGATCGGCCCCGTCTTTCGCCTTGGCGTGGCCGCGTTCTTTTTCTCCGCGTTTCTGCATTCCGCGGCGCAAGCGGAGGGCCTTGCCGAGCTCTGGCGGGTGGACGGTTTCGTTTTTCCCGAGGCGACCGAGGTCCTACCCGACGGTACCATCGCCATTTCCGACCGTGGCGCGGGCGGCACCGGGGCAGACGGTCGGATCGCCCTGATCGCCGCCAATGGCACACCTATTGCACTGGACTGGGTAACAGGCCTCGTGAATCCGTTCGGCATGACCGTATCGGGCGGGAGGCTCTATGTCGTCGACGGCGCCGTGGGTTTGCAGGTCATCGACATCGCCACCGGGCGACTTTTGGACCCGATCCTATTGCCCGAGGCACGACTGCCCAATGACATTGCCGCAGGACCTGGCGGAACGCTTTACGTCACGGATACGATTGCGGGTGGCGTGATGCAGGTCCGCAACGGCGTCGCAGCCTGGCTCTCCCCTCCCGGAACCACGCCGGCCGCCAACGGCATCGTCTGGTCCGCTGACCGGATCGTCGTGGGAACCATGGGTGATAATCTCAACCCCGCCGACTTCAGTGTGACTGCGCCCGGAGGGCTTCTGTCCGTCGACCCCGCGACGGGCAACATCAGCCAGATCAAGGCCACGAAGCGGAGCGCGAGCGTGGACGGCGTCGTGCAACTCGATGGCATGCTCGTCTGGAACGACAACCCGACGGGGCGTGTCCTAGCGCTTGGCGAGGCGGGCGTCATCGAGATCGGCAGGACCGAGCCGGAATCCGGCGCCCTGTCGGGCTCGGGGACGCTGCTGGTGATCCCCCAGTTGCGGGCAGGTTACGTCGCAGCCTACCGACTGGATCGCCCGATGACCGAGTGATCCCGTACCGGCAGCGCCCCACGGCGGGCTGGCGGCCTTTGAAACATGAGAACCAAACACGAGGAGAAGTTCGATGACGCGGAACCTGAACGGTCGGCCTGACACCGCAAAAGGCATAGACCGCCGTACCTTCCTGCAAACCACCTCCGCCGGGATTGCATCGGCGGCGCTTCTGGGCAGCCAGGCCATGGCGCAAACTGCCGCCCCCACCCGAATGCTTGGGTCGCTCGAAGTCTCGTCGGTCGGACTTGGGTGCATGTTGATGGCGCAGGTCTTCGGTCCGGCCATGCCGCGCTCCGACGCCGTGGCCCTGGGCCGTGCCTCGGTGGACCGGGGCTGCACCTTCTTCGACACAGCCGAGATGTACGGGCCGTTCTACAGCGAGGAAGTGGTTGGCGAGGCGCTCCAGCCGGTCCGCGACGAGGTGGTGATTGCGACCAAGTTCGGGCTTTTCACCTATGACCAGCAGACAGGCGAGATGATCGGCGGCAAGCCGAAGACGTCGCGCGAGACGATTATGCTCGAACCCAGCAGCGCCAGCATCACCGCCGCCAGCGCCAGGTTCAGCGCGATCATCACCCGGCCGCGCGGCTGGCGGGTGATGCGGCCAAGCCTGCCGTACCAGCGCCGGTTGACGCCG
>NZ_JBKEAE010000071.1:0-21206 GCF_047971885.1 Tropicimonas sp.
GGTCGCCATGACCCGCACCAAGTTGATCGGCGTGCGTGACCCGCTGGGGGTGCGGCCGCTGGTTCTGGGCCGGATCGGCGACGGCTGGGTGCTGAGCTCCGAAACCTGCGCGCTCGATATCATCGGCGCCGAATTCGTGCGCGAGGTCGAACCGGGCGAAATGCTGGTGATCACCGTCAACGAAGGGGTGCGCAGCCACAAGCCGTTCGAACAGCGGCGCCCGCGCTTCTGCATCTTCGAACACGTCTATTTCTCGCGCCCCGATTCGATTCTGGGCGGCCGCTCGGTTTACGAGACCCGCCGCCAGATCGGGGTGGAGCTTGCGCGCGAGGCGCCGGTCGAGGCCGATCTGGTCTGCCCGGTGCCCGATTCGGGCACGCCCGCCGCCATCGGGTTCAGTCAGGAAAGCGGCATTCCCTTTGCCATGGGGATCGTGCGCAACCAGTACATGGGGCGCACCTTTATCGAGCCGACCGAACAGATCCGCAACATGGGCGTGCGGCTGAAACTGAACGTGAACCGCGCCCTGATCGCCGGCAAACGGGTGATCCTTGTCGACGACAGCGTGGTGCGCGGCACCACAAGCCGCAAGATCAAGGAAATGATCCTTGATGCCGGTGCGGCCGAGGTGCATTTCCGCATCGCCTCGCCGCCGACGGCCTGGCCCTGTTTCTATGGTGTCGACACGCCCCAGCGCGAAAAGTTGCTGGCGGCGACCATGTCCGAGGACGAGATGCGCGAACATCTGGCGGTGGACAGCCTGAAATTCATCTCGCTCGACGGTCTCTACCGTGCGGTCGGCGAGGCCGGCGGCCGTGACCCGAGCGTGCCGCAATACTGCGACGCCTGCTTTTCGGGTGAATATCCGGTGGAGCCTGCCGACATGGTGGAACGCGGCTTCAAGCTGAAGACCGCCGCCGAATAGAAAGCGATGCCGCCATTGTGAAGGCGGGCCGGCCCCGCAGGCGGTGCGATTCGCGGATTGTTGCCGCCGGGGAATGGCCCGCCGGCGGAATTTCACCACGGCGGCCTGTCGCGTGATCGGGTGACTTTCGAAGCGACGGTACGGCTGATATCGCCGCTGCCGATCCGAGTGCCGGCCATATCACGGCGATCTTCGATCTTGTGTTTCCTGCCCGGTGTCGGTGAGCCGTCGCAACTCCGCATGCGGTGTTTCGGCGGTTTGCGCCGGGCGCAATCGGGGATGTCCATGTCCGAAAACGCTACCGTTGCCGAGGCGGCAACGCAGAAGAACACCATCGCGCTCGACGAACTTGTCCTGCTGGGTACCTTCGGGACCGACGACGCGCGCACCGCGCTTGTCCGCCACACATCCGGACGGATCGAGAAGGTGGCGCCGGGAAACCGGGTCGGCCGGGCGACCGTCGTCGCGATCGACGCGGATTCCCTGGTGCTGAAGACCGGTTCGCGGACACGCAGGCTTCAGATGCCGCAGGGATGACGCGCGCCGTCGCTTGACGCGGGCGGGCGGGCAGTGCAAGTGCGCCCCATGACCAGACTTGCCCTTGTGACCGGCGCAAGCCGCGGCCTCGGCGCCGCAATGGCTGAGGCGCTTGCACCCGAATATCACGTCCTCGCCGTCGCCCGCACCGTGGGCGGGCTGGAGGAGCTTGACGACCGCATCCGGGCACGGGGCGGCGAGGCGACGCTTGCGCCGATGGATGTGACCGATGACGGCGCGATGCAGCACCTGTGCCGCACTACCTTCGACCGCTGGGGCGGGGCGGATCTGTGGGTGCATACCGCGATTCATGCCGCCGCGCTGACGCCGACGCAGATGGTCGAGGGCAAGGCGTGGGACTCGTCGGTCGCCGTCAACCTCGAAGCGACGCGGCGCCTCATCACCTATGTCTCGCCGCTGCTGGCAGCGCGCGGGGGCAGGGCGGTGTTTCTCGACGACGACCGCGCCGGCCAGCCTTATTTCGGCTGCTACGGCGCGACCAAGGCGGCGCAGATGGCGCTGGCGCGCTCGTGGCAGGGCGAGACGGTGCGCACCGGCCCCGAGGTGGTCATCCTCGAACCCCGGCCCGTACCGACGGCCCTGCGCGCGCGCTTTTTCCCCGGAGAGGACACCGGCGCGCTGACCCCGCTGCGCGAAGAGGGCGCCCGGCTGGTGGCCCGGCTTGCCGGGACGGCGCACTGAAACCGGCGCATCCGCCGGAATTTTCCCCGCTGGCGAGACCGGTCAATCGCACTTGCTTGCCCTGCCGGTAGGGGAGGTCTAAGCAGGGCGCAACGATACGGGGCGATCATGCGCATTCTCATCACCAACGACGACGGGATCAACGCGCCGGGGCTTGCCGTGCTCGACTCCATCGCGCACGAGGTGGCGGGCCCCGATGGCGAGGTCTGGACCGTCGCCCCCGCGTTCGAGCAATCCGGGGTGGGCCACTGCATCAGCTATACCCACCCGACGATGATCGCCCGCATGGGCGAGCGCCGCTATGCCGCCGAGGGCAGCCCGGCCGATTGCGTGCTGGCCGGCGTGCACGACGTGATGCGGGACGCGCCGCCCGATCTGGTGCTTTCGGGGGTCAATCGCGGCAACAATTCGGGCGAGAACACGGTCTATTCCGGCACGGTCGGCGGCGCGATGGAGGCTGCGCTTCAGGGGTTGCCGGCAATCGCGCTGTCGCAGTTCTATGGCCCGGGCAATGCCGGGCTCGACGACGAATACGAGCCCGCGACCCGGCTTGGCGCCGATCTTGTCCGCCGGCTGCTCGACAACGGCATCTGGGACAGCAACGGCGGCTACCGGACATTCTACAGCGTCAACTTCCCGCCGGTTCCGGCGGCCGAGGTCAGGGGGATGCGCGTGACCACGCAGGGGCTCAGGGTGGGCAGCGTGTTTTCGGTCGAGCCGACCAGCGCGCCGAACGGGCGGCGCTTTCTCTGGGTGCGTGGCAGCCGCCAGGACGTGCGGACCGGTGCCGGAACCGATGTCGAGGCCAATCTCGACGGCTATATCTCGGTCACGCCGATGCGCTGTGACCTGACCGCCCACGACCGGATCGAAACGCTCAGGGCGGCGCTGGAATGAGCTGGTCGGCGGAGCAGACAATGCAGTTCCTGTTTTCCCTGCGCTCGCACGGGGTGACCGACCCGCGCGTGCTGACGGCGATGGAAAAGATCGACCGCGGCCGCTTCGTGCAGGGTGTCTTTGCCGATCGCGCCTACGAGGATTGCCCGCTGCCGATCATCTGCGGGCAGACCATCAGCCAGCCGTCCATTGTCGGGCTGATGACGCAGGCGCTCGAGGTGAGCCCGCGCGACAAGGTGATGGAGCTTGGCACCGGCTCGGGCTATCAGGCGGCGATCCTGTCGCAGCTTGCGCGCAGGGTCTATACTGTCGAGCGCTACAAGCGGCTGCAAACCCAGGCGCAGGCGCTGTTCGACGATCTGGGGCTGACCAATATCATCACCTTTCTGGCCGATGGCAGCCACGGCCTGCCCGATCATGCGCCGTTCGATCGCATCCTTGTCACCGCAGCCGCCGAGGACCCGCCCGGGCCGCTCTTGGCGCAATTGCGCATAGGGGGTATCATGGTGTTGCCCGTCGGCCAGTCCGATGCGGTCCAGACACTGATCCGGGTCCGGCGCACCGAGACCGGATACGAATACGAGGAACTGTGTCCGGTCCGCTTCGTGCCGCTGGTCGAAGGGCTCGGACGGGAATGAGACCGGCCAGCATGCGATTGCCGGAGGCCCGGCGCAAGCCCCGAAAAGAGGGCACGGATTTGAGGAGTGAGAGTAGATGCGTCGAATTCTGATCCTTTGTGCCGGCTCGCTGGCTCTTGCCGCCTGCGAGAACCGTACGTTCGATCTCGACATGCGGGGCCTGGGCAAGGGCTTCAACACCGCTGAATCGGTGAATGTGCAAACCGCGCAGCGGCCCCAGCCCGATGCGCGGGGCGTGATATCCTATCCCAGTTATCAGGTTGCGGTGGCCCAGCCCGGCGACCGGGTGGCCAATATCGCAAGCCGTGTCGGAGTGCCGGCCGACGAGCTTGCGCGCTATAACGGCATCCCGATGGAAACGGTGCTGAACGCGGGCGAGTTGCTCGCCCTGCCGCGCCGGGTGGCGACCGCGACCACAGCCACCGTTGCGGCGCCGGGGGCGGTCGATGTCCAGACGCTTGCCGGCAACGCGATCAGCCGTTCCGGCGGATCGAGCGCGCCGACACCGGCGGGCACCGTACAGGCCGGCAAGGAGCCGGTGCGCCATCAGGTGGCGCGGGGCGAAACCGCCTATTCCATCGCGCGGCTCTATGGCGTCTCGGTGAAATCGCTGGCCGACTGGAACGGGCTCGGGGCCGACATGACGGTTCGCACCGGTCAGTACCTGCTGATCCCCGTGGTGGTCGGCGCGGCTGCGCCACCGGTCGAGACCGCGACCACTACCACCGCGCCGGGTGTCGGCTCGCCGACCCCGCTGCCGCCCAGTTCGACCGCGCCGCTGCCCGACGAAAAGACGGTGCCGCCGGCGAAACAGACGGCGGCTGCCAAACCCGAGGGTGCGCCGGCCTCGCCCAACCTGGGCGCGCAGGCGACGGCGGCCTCGGCATCGAATGCGCGCATGGTCACGCCGGTCTCCGGCAGCATCGTGCGCGACTTCCGCAAGGGCAAGAACGATGGTATCGACATTTCGGCCACCCCGGGCGCGAGCGTCAAGGCCGCCGATGCCGGAACCGTCGCCGCCATCACCAAGGACACCGACAACGTGCCGATCATCGTGATCCGCCACGATGGCGGGGTGCTGACGGTCTATGCCAACGTCGATGGCGTTCAGGTCAAGAAGGGCCAGCGCGTCGGTCGCGGCGAGTCGATCGCCAGGGTGCGCGGCGGGGATTCGTCTTTCCTGCACTTCGAAGTGCGCGAAGGCGTCGACGCGGTGGATCCGTCGACCTATCTGAAATAGCCGGCTCCGGGCGCCGATCCGGGCGAGGCGGACTGAAACCGCCGGTGCGTTGCGCCGGCGGCTTTTTCTGATATCCGCGCCGACAGTGCGGTCATGCCAACGCCATTGGGGCCGACCGTTCGCAACGTCGGCGATGCGGACGAAGCTGCCGTTCGAATGGCAGCCCGGCCCGGAACAAGGGGCGCCAGCCCCGCCGGGCCAGCGGCCGACCGCCCGCACGGGCGGCCGCTTCCTCGCTGTCGCGCACCGAACGGGCGTTCGGTGTGACGGCACGATAAAGTGAAGACCGCCAGCGTAGCAGCGGCCCCCCGCGGTCGTCCGCCGGCCCGGCTCCGCGCTCATGATTTTTGTCACAATGGGCTCAATGCCGTCTTTCGGCGGTGAACCGGACCGGTCTTCGGGGCTGCAGGAATCAGGTGCCGAGCGCGATTCCATGCCGGCCGGCAAGGTCGGTGAAGAACTGCCAGGCGACCCGACCGGAACGGGCACCGCGTGTTGCCTGCCACTCGATGGCTTCGGCGCGCAGGGTATCGGCGTCGATCTTCACGCCAAAGGCATCGCAATAGCCGCGGATCATGGTGAGATATTCGTCCTGCGAGCAGGGATGGAAGCCCAGCCACAGCCCGAACCGGTCGCTGAGCGAGACCTTTTCCTCGACCGCCTCGGAGGGATTGATGGCGTTCGAGCGCTCGTTCTCGATCATGTCGCGCGGCATCAGGTGGCGCCGGTTCGAGGTGGCGTAGAACAGAACGTTCTCCGGCCGCCCCTCGATCCCGCCGTCGAGCACCGCCTTGAGCGACTTGTAGTGCTGATCGTCGTGGCTGAACGACAGGTCGTCGCAGAACAGAAGGAAACGAACCGCCGGCGCCGCGCGCAGCAGGGTGAGCAGCCGTTGCAGGCTGGGCAGGTCTTCGCGCTGCAACTCGACGATCTTCAGATTCCCGCCGCGTGCCCTGACCTCGGCATGCACGGCCTTCACCAGGCTAGACTTGCCCATGCCGCGCGCGCCCCAGAGCAGGGCATTGTTGGCCGGCAGACCGCGGGCGAAGTGAAGGGTATTTTCGACCAGCGTGTCGCGTGCCCGGTCGATGCCGACAAGAAGCGGCAGGGCGACGCGGTTGACCCGCGCCACCGGGACGAGCCGGTCGGGTGAGGTGTGCCAGACAAAGGCCTCGGCCACGCTGAAATCGGGCGCCTGTGCCGGCGCCGGGGCGATACGTTCCAGCGCCGAGGCGATACGGTCCAGTTCTTCGGCGGTAAAATCGGTTGGCATCAGGTGCTTTCGGCCTCGTCGTCGTCGAGCAGGCCCATGGCGCGCAACTCTGCGTTGCGCCGCCGCTCGACCCGCGCCACGAGGAAGATCGACACCTCGTAGAGCGAATAGACGACGCTGAACAGGATGACCTGCGTTATCACATCGGGCGGCGTGACCAGCGCCGCCAGCGTCAGGATGCCGACAATGGCGTATTTGCGCACCCCCTTGAGCCCCTCGGTCGATACCAGCCCCGCCTTGCCCATCAGCGTCAGCAGCACCGGCAACTGGAAGCAGATGCCGAAGGCGAGGATGAAGCGCAGCGACAGATCGAGGCTTTCGCGCACCGAGCCGAGAAAGATCGTGCGCAATTCGTCGCTTTGCGCCGCCTGCGGAACCTCCTCGCCGGTAAGGATCGCGGCAAGTGTCGGGATCGCATCGGAAAAGCCGATGAAGAAGTTCATTGCCAGCGGTGTAACCACCAGATGCGCAAAACTCGCCCCGATCAGGAACAGGATGGGCGAGGCGACGAGGAAGGGCAGAAAGGCGTTCTTTTCCGACCGGTAGAGCCCCGGCGCCACGAACCGCCACATCTGGTAGCCGATATAGGGAAAGGCGAGCGCAAGACCGAAGACGATCGAAATCCGGATGAGGACGAAGAACTTCTCCTGCGGGGCGGTGAAGATGAGCTGCGGGCTTTCGCCGCGCCGGCGCAGGATCTCGGCGATCGGCTCGACCATCGTGTTGAGGATCGGTTCGGCAAAGAAGAAGCAGACGCACATGGCGACGAAAAACGCCATCACCGAGCGGATCAGCCGGGTGCGCAGCTCGGCAAGGTGTTCGATCAGCGGTGCCGAGGTATCGTCGATCTCGTCGTCGGGGCGTTCGCTCATGAAAGCTCGCTCATGCCTTGTCCGCGCCGGTATCGGCGGGTGCCTCTGCGGGCGCGGCCCGCTCGGCCGCTTCTGCCTCCAGCGTTGCGGCCGCGCGTGCGGCCGAACTTTCGCGCAGCTTGCGGGTCGCTTCGGCGCGTTCTTCGGCCAGTTTCTGCGTTTCGGGGCCGCGCGGGCGCGGCGGTGTTGCCGCGGCTTCGTCGGCCACCTCGTCGTCCTCGCCAAGCGGATCGAATTTCAGATCGTCGAGGCTGGTCGCCTTTTTCAGCGCATCCACGCCCATCGCCTTCGGGCTGGTCATGTTGCGCAAATCCTTCGAGACCTCGCGGACGCCGGATTCCTCGGCGGCCTCTTCCATCGCGCGGGTGAATTCGCGCGCCATGGCGCGCAGGCGCGCGGTGAACCGGCCGAGGTTGCGGAACATCACCGGCAGGTCCTTCGGCCCCACCACGATCAGCGCGACAACACCGATCAGCAGCAGTTCGCTCCATCCGAGATCAAACATCGCGGTTCAGCCCGGCCAGGGGCTCAGGCCTTGTCCTTCTCGGTCTTTTCCTCGGGGGTCACGTCGCGCGCGGCGGTCGCCGACTTGTCCTCGATCTCTTCCTTGCCCTCGGCCACGCCGCGCTTGAAGGCGGTGATGCCCTTGCCGACCTCGCCCATCAGCGACGAGACCTTGCCGCGCCCGAACAGCACAAGCACGACGACAGCGATGAGGATAAGGCCGGGAATGCCGATGTTTCCAATTCCCATCTTCTTCTCCCTGAAGGGGCCGGCACCGATGTGCCCACGCCCCGAGTTGCAACCGTTCGGCACTATGTATGAGTTTCCCCGATGACTTCAAAGCCCCAAAACCGCAGGCAGGTGCGGAAAAAGGGGCTACAGACCGCCGGTGGCACGATCCGCCGGAAAGACGAAGCAGCGGTCGCGGCGCAGGGTCAGCCACAGCGGCGTTCCCGGTCTGGGCAGGAAAACCGCCGGTACCGTGGCCTTGAGCAGCGATGCATCGTAATCCATGCGAAATTCGACCAGACTTTCGCGCCCCATGAACCGCGCCCGCTCGACGATACCGCGCGCTGCCACACCGTCGGATGCGGTCGGTCCGGGGCCGCGCCCCTGCCGGTCGAAGTCGATGCGCAGGTGCTGCGGGCGGATCACAATTTCGACAGCGGCACCGTCGGCGTGGCCGGGCGTCAGGAACTGGCCGAACGGCGTATCGGTCAGCGCCCCGCGCGAGATGCCCCTGACGACGTTGATGTCGGAAAAGAATGCGGCGGCGGCGCGATCGACCGGGTTGTTGTAGATGTGATAGGGCGCGCCCTGCTGAACGATGCGGCCGGTACGCATCAGCGCGATCTCGTCGGCCATGCGCATCGCCTCGTCCGGCTCGTGCGTGACCAGCAGGACCGAGGTGTTCTCCTCCTTGAGCAGGCTCAGCGTGCGGTCGCGGATATCGTCGCGCAGCCGGTTGTCGAGCCCCGAGAACGGCTCGTCCATCAGCATGATCGCCGGGCGTGGGGCAAGGGCGCGTACCAGCGCCACCCGCTGCTGCTCGCCGCCCGAAAGCTGGTGCGGATAGGTATCGATGAAGCCGTGCAGATCGACCCGCTCCAGCAGATCCTCGACCCGCCTGCGGTTGCCGCGCAACCCGCCATTCAGCCCGAAGGCCACGTTGTCGCCGACGCTCAGGTGCGGAAACAGCGCAAAATCCTGAAACATCAGCCCGATACCGCGCCGTTCGGGCGCAAGGTGGAAGCCGTCGCCCGAAACGACCCGATCCCCGACCAGCACGCGCCCGCTGCTCTGCCGGTCCACCCCGGCAACGATGCGCAGCGTGGTGGACTTGCCGCAGCCCGATGGCCCCAGCAGGCAGGTGACCTGCCCCGGCGCCACCTCGAGCGAGACGCCGGCAACCACGTCGCGCCCGTCGAAGTGGCGGGTTATGGCGTCGATCCGCAGGCGGGGGGGGCTGGGCACGAAGGTCTTGCTCGATTGTTTCGCTCGGATTTTGGCAGCCCTAGCAGCGCGTTCCGGCCGGGGCAAGGGTGGCCGCCGCCGCTGGCCTTTGCGCCGGGCAGCGCCTAGGTTGCGCCGCAGGCAGCACGGCAGACAGCACGGCAGACAGCACGGGGCGCGACCGATGAGTGACGAGATCGAGCGGCAGGAACGGCAGCGCGGGCTTGCCGTCATCCGCAGGGTGATACCCTACCTGTGGCCCGAGGGCGAACCGGAGGTGAAGGTGCGCGTCGTCGCGGCGCTTGTCGTGCTGGTGCTGGCCAAGCTGATCGCGGTGACGACGCCGGTCTTCTACAAGGGGGCGGTCGATGCGCTGGCCGGCGACAGCCCGGGCGGAACCACCATGCTGGCGCTTGGGGCGGTGGGCCTGACCGTCGCCTACGGCCTGGCGCGGATGCTGAACATCGCCTTTCAGGAACTGCGCGACGTGATCTTCGCCCGGGTCGGGCAGGGGGCGCTGCGCAAGCTCGCCCTGCGGACCTTCGAGCATATCCACGCGCTTTCGCTGCGCTATCACATCAGCCGCAAGACCGGTGCACTCAGCCGGATCATGGAGCGCGGGGTCAAGGGCGTGGCCTTTCTGCTGCGTTTCCTGCTGTTCTCGATCGGGCCGCTGGTGCTGGAACTGGTTCTGGTCTGCATCATCATGGCGCGCGTGTTCGACTGGCGTTTCCTGCTGGTTCTGGCGGTGACGATCGTCCTCTATGTCTGGTTCACCCTTGCCATCACCGAATGGCGCGTCCGCATCCGGCGCGAGATGAACGACCAGGACAACGAGGCCAGCCAGCGCGCCATCGACAGCCTGCTGAACTTCGAGACGGTCAAGTATTTCGGCGCTGACCGGCGCGAGGCCGAGCGTTACGATGCCGCGATGGCGGGCTACGAAAGCGCCGCGCTCAAGACCGCCTATTCGCTGGCGCTGATCAATCTGGGGCAGGGGGTGATCATCAATGCCGGGCTGGTCGCGGTGATGGTCATGGCTGCCTGGGGGGTAACGGCGGGAACGTTCACCGTGGGCGATTTCGTCATGGTCAACGCCTACATGCTTCAGATCATCATGCCGCTGAACTTCCTCGGTACGGTTTATCGTGAAATCCGGCAGAGCCTTGTCGACATGGGGCAGATGTTCGACCTGCTCGACCAGCCGGCCGAAATCACCGACAGGCCCGGCGCGGCCGATCTGAAGGTGACCGGCGGTGCGATCGTGTTCGACAACGTGCGTTTTTCCTACGATCCACAGCGGTCGATCCTCAAGGGGGTGTCGTTCACGGTGCCGGCCGGGCACAGCCTCGCCATCGTCGGGCCGACGGGTTCGGGCAAGTCCACCATCGGACGGCTGCTGTTCCGCTTCTACGATGTGGATGGTGGCAGCCTGCGCATCGACGGGCAGGATGTGCGCGCGGTGACGCAGCAAAGCCTGCACCGCGCCATCGGCGTGGTGCCGCAGGATACGGTGCTGTTCAACGACACGATCTATTACAACATCGCCTATGGCCGCCCCGGTGCCAGCCGGGAAGAGGTCGAGGCGGCCGCCCGCGCCGCCGAGATCCACGACTTCATCAGCGGTCTGCCCAACGGCTATGAAACCCAGGTCGGCGAACGCGGGCTGAAGCTGTCGGGCGGCGAGAAACAGCGCGTCGGGATCGCGCGGACGATCCTCAAGGATCCGCCGGTCCTGCTGCTGGACGAGGCGACCTCGGCACTCGATACCCGGACCGAGCAGGATATCCAGGCCAGCCTGAAACGGATGGGCCGGGGGCGCACCGTCATCATGATCGCCCACCGGCTTTCGACCGTGGTCGAGGCCGATCAGATCGTCGTGCTCGACTATGGCGAGGTGGTGGAACGCGGCAGCCACGCCGACCTGCTGGCCGAACATGGCCGCTATGCCGCGATGTGGGCGACGCAACGGGCCGAGGAAAGCGGGGTGGACGCGGCATGAACCGGCCGTTGCCGGAGCCGTGTTGATTTGACGCAAGGTCAGATATATCCTGCGGCGGAGCGGGTATGTCTTTCGGACGTGGTGCCATGATCGGGCATCCGCGCCGGAGTGCGGAGGATTGCATGCATGTCCGACCCCCATCCTGCCGACCAGCAGATCGCATCGCCATTTCAGAAATTCCGTTCGTTTTCCAGCGAGCATCCGAATTTGGTTGCGCTTCCCGTTCTGGCGATCTGGTGCGGCTATAACACCTGGGCGGCAGGGCGCGGCGCGCCCGGTTCGGGGCCGTTCGGGTATGCCGGTTCGATCTACGATACCTTTCGCCGTTCGGTCGCTTCTCCGTACCTGCCGCCGCAGGGCGCCAGTATCAGCCTGCTCGAAAGCCAGAAGCGGAACATCCGGAACGCGGCGAAGGACGAGGTGGCGCGGCGGCTACCCTATTTGCAGACCGCGATGCAGATTTACAGCCCCTCTCCGGCGCCCTTTATCAGGCCGACGATGGCCAACACGGTAACCGGCGTAAGGTCTATGTTCGTGTTTTCATTCATCTCCGAGAAGGAGATTACCCGGATCCTGAGCCGATACGGGATTGACCGGGGGCATCCTGTCAGCAGGGAGGTTGTCGAGCTTGTCGCCTTGCGGCAGCAGGCCGCCAGCCGGCTTTTCACCAGCGGTTCGCTGGCGACCGCGATGAGCCTGATATATACCCCGCCAATTCCCAGCTTTACGAGCTGGATGAACGTACTGAATACGACGAACTACTTTGTCCAGTATTTTGGTCAGCGCACCAATTCCTTTCTCTCGAACGTGGAAAAGCTGAAGCCCGATGCGCGTTTCCTTGTCGAGCGGGAGATGAACAACCTGTTTGCCAGCAAGGTCAAACCGATGTCGGCGCCAATGATAATGTTCTCATGCCTTCTGGGATATGCCGCGGTTACCTATTACGCGATTTCAAGTGCCAAGGACGAACGGGAAAAGCGCATGATCGCCGCGCGGCTGCCCGGATCGCCAGGAAACGGGCAGAACGGATAGACGGAACAGACCATTCCGGGTGACTCTGGCGCTGTTCCGCCGGTTGCCTTCTGCCACCCGCAACCGCGCCGGCAGGATTCGCCTATTCCGCCGCGCGCATTGGCGGGCCGCCGGGTTTTCCGCTCTCGGCAGCCGGCTTCGGATCGGTCAGCAGAAGGGGCGATTGCCCTGATTCCTCGCCGGGTTGCGCCGGCGCCGGCGCCCCATCCCCGGACAGCCAGACAAGCTCGGGCGCGCCCAGCCGCGAGGCGGCGCGGTTCAGGGCGCGGTCCTGCGCCGCCCGGCTGCCGCGCCCCCCGCCAAACGCGCGGATCTGGCGGGACATGCCGTAGGCACCCTTCCAGAACCAGATGCGCAGCGCCAGCATGGCGGGGGTGAAGATCAGCGTCAGCACCGTTGCCGTGCCCAGCCCGAAGACCACCGCGGTGGCAAGCTGCTTCCACCAGAGCGCCGTCGGGCTGTCGAGCGAATAGCCGCCGTTGAAGAAATCGAGACTGATGCCCAGCATCATCGGGGTCAGGCCGGCGATGGTGGTGATCGTGGTCAGCAGCACCGGCCGCAGCCGCTGTTCCGCGGTGCGGACGATGGCTTCGATCCGGGGCATGTACTGGCTGAACTCCTGATAGGTGTCGATCAGGACGATGTTGTTGTTCACCACGATCCCGGCCAGCGCCACGATCCCGGTGCCCGTCATGATGATCGAGAACGGCTGTCCCATCACCATCATTCCGATCAGCACGCCCGAGACCGACAGCACCACCGCCGTCAGCACCAGAAGTGAGTTGTAGAGGCTGTTGAACTGAGTCAGCAGGATGATGAACATCAGGCCGAGCGCGCCGAGGAAGGCATTGATCAGAAAGGCCTGGCTGTCCTCCTGTTCCTCCATGTCGCCGGTCCACTGCCAGCTTACGCCATCGGGCAGGGGCTGTTCGGTTTCCAGCCATCCGGTCAGCAGGGCTATCCGCTCGGTGGCGGTGACCGGCACAGCCGTCAGGCCCTCTTCGCGAATTCTCCCCGCCATCTCGCCGGCGGCGCTATCAGTGCTGACAATCCCGGCGGTTTCGCCCTGCCTGTTCACCAGCCGGACGAGGTTCGGCACCACGTCGGCGCGGACATCGAAGATCCGCTGGCCGTCGACCCGGTCGATCCGGGCCAGTTTCGGCACCGGCTTGCGGGTGATGAAATTGGACAGCGGCACCAGCCCGTCCGCCGTCCGCACCTTCAGCGTGTCGAGCGTCGAGAGCAGGCGGTCGGGTTTGGGCAGGCGGACGCGGATGTCGATCTCCTCGTCCGAGGTCGGAACGCGCATGGTATCGAGCAGAATGCCACGGGTAACCAGTTGCACCATTGCCCCCACCGTCGCGACATCGGCGCCGTAGCGGCCGGCCTTCTCGACATCGACGTCGATCTGCCAGTCGATACCGGGCAGGGGCAGGGTATCCTCGATTCCGGTCACGCCGGGGGTGGCGGCGAATTTGGCCTCGGCGGTTTCAACCGCTTTACGCAGGTCCGCCCAGTCGTTGCCGCTCAGGCGCAGGTGCAGCGGCTTGCCGCCCGCCGGCCCCATGGCGAGGTCGAGCGTTTCGGTGTAGATCCCCGGGAGTTCGGCCAGTTTTTCGGCGAGCCGCGCGAGGACCAGATCGCCGTCGAGATCGGGGCGGTCGCGGCGATCTTCCCAGCGGACCAGTTCGATCTGGATCTGGCCGATGGTGTCGCGCGGGCTCTGCGCGCCGCCTGTGTTGGCGTTCAGCCCCGCGTCGCCGGCCGAGGCGAAGGCGCTCCTGACCCCGGGTTCGGCCAGTATCACCGCTTCGGCCTCGCGCACCAGCGCGTCCTTTTCGTCGAGCGAGAGGTTGCCGCGCGCGCGCACGTAGATCAGCACCTGCTCGGGCTCGGATTCGACAAAGAACTCCACCCCCCGGTTGTGCTGGCCGTAGAGCGAAAAGGTCGATGCCACAAACAGGCCAACCGCGACGACCGTCACCAGCGGCATCACCGGGTTGGCGGTGATGAACCAGACAATTCGCCCGAACGCCGTCCGGCGATGCCCTGCCTCGACCCGCCTGCGCCGCCATTGCGGCTTGGCCGCATCGACGGTGACGGCGGTGGCGAAGGAGCCGAAGAACATCAGCAACAGGCCGATCAGCCGGCCCGCCAGCCCCGGGGCCTCGCCCGGCAGCAGATAGGCGGGATTAAGCACCTGCATCGCACCCAGAAAGATCGCGTACATCGACGGCAGCACCAGCGCCGCCTTCAGCAGCCAGGGCCAGGATCGGATCGCCTCGGCCATGCGATGGAAGCTGCGCGCCAGCCGCCCGGATATGCCGCCCATGACCGGCAGGAACACCAGCGCCACGATCAGCGATGCCGACAGCACGAAGATCAGCGTTATCGGCAGCATGCCCATGAACTCGCCCGAGACGCCGGGCCAGAACAGCATCGGCAGAAAGGCGCAGAGCGTGGTGGCGGTGGAACTGACGATCGGCCAGAACATGCGCTTGGCCGCCTCGACATAGGCGTGCATCGGGCCGGTGCCCGCGGCGATCCGCTTGTCGGCATATTCGACCACGACGATCGCGCCGTCCACCAGCATCCCGACCGCCAGGATCAGGCCGAACATCACGATGTTCGAAATGGCCACATCCGTGATGGCGAGGAAAACGAAGCAGAGCAGGAACGAGGTGGGAATGGCGAAGCCCACCAGCAGCGAGGGCCGCGGGCCGAGCGCCGCCAGAACCACGATCATCACCAGCCCGATAGCGGTCAGCACAGACCCTTCCAGCTGCGTCACCATCGACTGCACCTCGATCGAGCGGTCGTTCGACACGCTGACCTCGATCGCGTCGCGCAGTTCGGGCGGCCATTTGGCGCGTTCGGTGTCGATCGTCTGCCGAACCAGCGCGGCGGTGTCGATGACGTTGTATCCCTTGCGCTTGACCACCTGCAGGGCAACGGTCTTTTCGCCGTTGAAGCGCGCGCTGCCCGTCCGGTCCTCGAAGGTGAGCGATATCGTCGCCAGATCGCCCAGGGTGATCACGCTGTCGCCGTTCACCTTGACCGGCAGCGCGTAGATGTCGCTCGCCTCGTCGAAAGACGAGGGGATCTTGACCGAAAAGGTGCCTTCGGCGGTGTCGATCTCGCCGGCGGCGATCAACTGGTTGTTGTTGACCACCGCGTTGATAAGCTCGCCCGCCGTCACGTTGTAGGATTCGAGCTTCAGCGGGTCGATCGTGACCTCGACCATCTCGTCGCGGTGACCCGAAAGTGCCGCTTCGAGCACCGGTTCCAGCCCTTCGAGCCTGTCCTGCAGCGCGTTGGCGATCCGCAGCAGGGTACGCTCGGGCAGGGGGCCGGACAGGTTGACGATAAGGATCGGAAATTCCGAGAAATTGAACTCGCCCACCGTGTAGTTCTCGGCCCCGGCGGGAAACTTGGATTCCGCATTGGTCATCGCGGCGCGAACCTCGGCGAGGGTCGCCTCCTTGTCCCAGCCGAATTCGAATTCCAGCACCAGATTGGCGTAGCCTTCCACCGCGGTGGCGCTCATCCGGTCGAGCCCGTCGAGATCGGACATCTCGGTTTCCATCGGCTTGACCAGTAGCTTTTCGGCGTCTTCGGCCGAAATGCCGGGGAAGGGAACCGAGATGAAGACTGCCGGAATCTCGATATCCGGCTCGCCCTCTTTCGGCAGGTTGATATAGGTCGCCGCCCCGACGACGATTGCCAGCACGATGATGCCGATGATCATCCGCGTGTGATGCGATGCCCAGTCGACAATGCCGGTCATGGCTGTGCCCGTCCGGCTGCGACCCGGATCATGTACGTCTGGCTCATTGCGAGATCTCCTCGCGATAGGTCACGTCGAGCGGCACGCCTTCGGTCACGTATTCCTGCCCGACCACGATGACGTCGGCTTCCTCCGGCAGCCCGGCGAGCCAGGCGCCGCCGGGTGTGTCGCGCAGGAACGTGACGGGGGCAAAGGCGGCGACGGCGCCCTGTCCGGGATCCTGTCGGACGAGCCGCAGGCCCAGCCGGCCCGAATCGTCGAGCGTCAGTGCCGATTGCGGCAGCAGATGGGCGGATTCGCCGGGCGCCTCGATGGCGATGTCGGCGGTCTGGCCGTCGCGTATCGCCAGATCGGCATTGGGAACCGCTATTTCGACGCGGAAGGTGCGCGTCAGCGGATCGGCCGACCGCGACAGGAAGGTGACGGTGCCGTGAACCTCGGTGCCGGAAACCAGCCGCGCCCCGGCGCGCGCGCCGACCGTTACCTTTTCGACCCGGGTTTCGGGAACGAATCCGACCAGTTTCATCGGGTCGAGCTGGATTACCGTTGCGCAGGCCGCGCCGGCCTGCATCAGCGAGCCGAGCTCGGCCGTGTCGGTTTCCAGCACGCCGGCGAAGGGGGCCGCGATGGTCAGGCGGTCGATCTCCTTTTCGGCGACCGCCACGCTGGCGGTGGCGGCCTCGACCCCGGCGGTGGCCGATTCGAGCCCCGACCGGGCCGATTCGATGCTTGCCCGCGCCGACGATACCGCCGCGCGTGCCGCGGCGACCCGGGTTTCCGAGGCATATCCCCCCTCGATCAGCTTGCTGGCGGCGTTTTCGTTGATCTCGGCCTCGGTCAGCAGGGCGTTGGCCTCGGTCATACGGGCCTCGGCCAGCGGCAGGCTGGCGCGGGCCTCGGCCAGCCGCGCCTGCGCCTCGGAAAGCTGCGCCAGACGGGTTCCCGGATCGATCCCGCACAAGACCTGACCGGCATCGACCATCGTTCCCTTGCGCAGCGGTTCGGAAACGATGGTGCCGGCGGTTTCCGCCATCACCGTGACCTCGCGCAGCGCTTCGGTCGTTCCCCGGACCAGAACCGCGTTGTCGATCACGTCGGCGGCCGATTTCATCGCCACGATGGATACCCGTTTTGGGCCAGTCTCTTCCGCGACGCTCTGGCTCTGCTCCGCTGCGGCGCCGGTCTCGGCTGCGGTCTCGGCCCCGGTCTCGGCTCCGCGCGCGGCTCCGGCGAAGCGCATGACCGCATCCCGCTGCATCACCAGCAAATAGACCGCCCCTGCCGCCAGAAGGGCCAGCAGTATCGAAAACACTCTCATCGCCCGAACCTCGAAATTCTCGTTTTCGTGTGCATTTATACCCGACTTGTCGATCAAGATGTACAAACGACAGGTTTACACTGTCCACAGCGGTTTGACCCCGGCGAGATCCGCCCTTCGGGTGGCAGCGGCAGGTTAGCTGCGTCGCCTTGCCACCGCAACCTCGCGCCACCGTCCCGGTGGCAGGGAACCGCCGCCGGCGGGTATTGGATTCGGGCGGATATTCAGGATAAGAGGAAGCGACCGGCCGTGCTGGCAATCGCGCGGGCCGGAGGATGTTGCATGGGACGCGCAGACGCATGAGCCACGAAGCTGATTCATTTATCGACGAGGTGACCGATGCCGTGCGCCGCGACCGGTTGTTCGCCACCCTGCGGAAATACGGCTGGATCGGGATTCTGGCGGTGGTGATCATCGTCGGCGGCGCGTCGTGGAACGAATGGCAGAAGGCGCAGCGCGCTGCGCGGGCAAGCGCGCTCGGCGATGCCATCCTTGCGGCGTTGCAGAACGAGTCGCCCGCCGAGGGTGCCATCGCGTTGCAGGAAATTCCGGCGCAGGGCGCGGCGTCCAGCGTGGTCAACCTGCTCGTCGCCGCAGACGAGCTTGCCGCCGACGACCCCTCGGCAGCGGCGGCGACGCTTGGTGCGGTGGCCGGCAACAGCGAGCTTTCGGCCACGCTCAGCGATCTGGCGGCGTTCAAGCTGGTGATGATGGGCGAGCACGGCGTCGATGCGGACGTTCGCGCCCAGCTTCTCGACCGGCTCGCCCGGCCTGGCGCGCCCTACCGCAATCTGGCGCTCGAGCAGAAGGTGGTCGATCTGGCCGCGGCGGGCGATACCGAGGCCGCCGTGGCGGCGGCACGGGCATTGTTGCAGGAGCCGGGGCTGACGCAGGCGCTGGTGAACCGGGTTTCGCAGTTGATTGTTGCCCTTGGTGCCGATATCGCGGAAGGGGCGGGCTGAAAGGCTGTGGCAAGGCCCTGAAATGGGCCGAAAACCCAGGCTTCGGCGCTAAGGACGGGGGACAGGTTCGTGAAGGCATTTGCAAAGACAATTGGACTGGTTGCACTGGCATTGCTGGTGGCGGGATGCGCCCGCGACAAGCCGCTGCCGGGCGAACGTATCGCCGTGCGCGACGCGCTGACCGATGGAAGCACGGTTGCCGGTGCCGGTGAATATCAGGGGCCGCGCGACGTTCCGTTTTCCGCGCCGCGCGCCGTCAACCTTTCCTCGTGGACGCATCGCGGCGGTTCGGCGCTTCACCGCGTCGCCCATCCTGCGCTCAGAAGCGCCCCGGTGCTGATCTGGACCGCGGATATCGGCGGCAAGGAGACCCGCAAGGCGCGGATCACCGCCGACCCGGTGGTCGAGGCGGGCCGGATCTTCACACTCGATTCCCACAGCCTCGTGATGGCCCATTCGACGGCGGGCGCGGCGCTCTGGTCGCGCAGCCTCGTTCCCGGCTCCGACCGTGGTGGCGACGTGTCGGGCGGCGGCCTGGCACTGGGCGCGGGCAAGCTGTTCGTGACAACGGGTTTTGGCGATATCTACGCACTCGCCCCGCAATCGGGCGCCGTTCTGTGGCGCCAGAAGTTCGATGCGCCGGTATCGGGTGCCCCGACCGTTCAGGGCGATCTCGTCTATGTCTCCAGCCGCGACGGTCGCGGTTTTGCGGTCAACGTGGGTGACGGGCGCCTCGAATGGGAGGTGCAGGCCAGCCCGTCGCGCTCGGCCGCCGTCAACGGCGCCGGCCCGGCGGTGACCGGCCGGCATGCGATTTTTCCCTTCTCCTCGACCGAGCTTTTCACCGCGTTGCGGCTCAGCGGGCTGCGGGTCTGGTCCGATTTCCTTGCCGGAAAGCGGCGTGGCTATGCCTTTGCCGGCGTGACCGATATCGCCGCCGATCCGGTGGTTGCCGGTAACACGGTCTATGCCGGATCGCCCTCGGGACAGACCGCCGCCTTCGATATCGACAGCGGAGAGCGGCTTTGGAGCGCCAGTGAGGGCGCCATGGGTCCGGTCTGGGTGGATGGCGGATCGGTTTTCGCGGTCAACGATATCCAGCAACTGGTGCGGCTGAATGCCTCGACCGGCGAGGTCATCTGGAAGATCGACCTGCCGCGCTTCAAGAACAAGCGCCCGCGCCGCTATCGCGATGTCTATGCCCATTATGGCCCGGTTCTGGCCGGGGGGCGGCTGATCGTGGCGTCGGACGACGGCTATCTCCGCAGTTTCGACCCGCGCAACGGCGCCCTGCTGGGGGCGATCGAAATGCCCGGCGGTGCGACGACCAGCCCGGTGATCGTCAACGGCACGCTCTATATCGTCACCAGAAACGGAAAACTCGCGGCTTTCCGTTAGGCGGGCCGCGGTGTAAAGGGGCGCTTTCGCCCCGAATCCCGCAAGCGCGAGCCCGAGATGAGCTTTACCCTGGCCCTGGTGGGCCGCCCCAATGTCGGCAAGTCGACCCTGTTCAACCGCCTTGTCGGCAAGCGTCTGGCGCTGGTCGACGACCAGCCCGGTGTGACGCGCGACCTGCGCGAGGGCGAGGCGCGGCTCGGCGATCTGCGCTTCACGGTGATCGACACCGCCGGGCTGGAGGAGGCCACTGACGAAAGCCTTCAGGGCCGCATGCGGCGGCTGACCGAGCGGGCGGTCGGCATGGCCGACGTGAGCCTGTTCATCCTCGACGGGCGCGAAGGCGTGACCCCGGCCGATCAGGTGTTTGCCGACATCCTGCGCCGCAGGTCGGCCCATGTGCTGCTGGCGGTCAACAAGGCGGAAAGCAACGCCAGCGAAGCGGGCGTCTACGAAGCCTACAGCCTCGGGCTGGGCGATCCGATCCGCATTTCGGCCGAACACGGCGAAGGCATGTCCGATCTGCATGCCGCACTGATGCCGCTGGCCGACGGTTTTGCCGAACGTGCTCTGGACGCGGCGCCAGAGGTCGATGTCGATCTGCCCGAGGATGGCGAGGAGGGTGGGGAAGCGGCGCCGGCGATCACCCGCTCCCGGCCGCTTCAGGTGGCGGTGGTGGGCCGGCCCAATGCCGGAAAATCAACCCTGATCAACCGGATCCTCGGCGAAGACCGCCTGCTGACCGGCCCCGAGGCCGGCATTACCCGAGACGCGATATCCCTGCCGGTCGAGTGGGACGGCACGCCGATGCGCATCTTCGATACGGCGGGTATGCGCAAGAAGGCCAAGGTTCAGGAAAAGCTTGAAAAGCTGTCGGTTTCCGACGGGCTGCGCGCGGTGAAATTCGCCGAGGTCGTGGTGGTGCTGCTGGATGTCGGGGTGCCCTTCGAACAACAGGACCTGCGCATCGCCGATCTGGCCGAGCGCGAGGGGCGGGCGGTTGTCGTGGCGGTTAACAAATGGGATCTCGAGGACGATAAGCAGGGCAAGCTTGCCGAACTGAAGGAAGCTTTCGAGCGGCTGCTGCCGCAACTCAAGGGCGCACCGCTGGTCACTGTCTCGGCCACGACGGGGCGGGGCCTCGACCGGCTGCACGGGGCGATCCTGCGTGCCTACGAGGTCTGGAACCGCCGGATTACCACGGCGAAGCTGAACCTCTGGCTGGCGGGCATGATGGAAGCACACCCGCCCCCCGCGCCGCAAGGCAGGCGGATCAGGCTGCGCTACATGACCCAGGTCAAGACCCGCCCGCCGGGGTTTGTCGTCATGGCGTCCTATCCCGAAAAACTGCCGGAAAGCTACAAGCGATATCTGGTCAACGGATTGCGCGAGGATTTCGACATGCCGGGCACGCCGATCCGGCTGACCTTCCGCAGCCAGGCGGACAAGAATCCCTACAAGGGGCGCAGGAAATCCACCCCGTCCCGGCTGCGCAAGCATACCGGCAAGAAGCCGCACGGTACCTGAGGGAGAATGCCGGGTCGACTATCCCGGCAGGATTTCCAGTTCCTGTGCATCGGTGAGTTCCCCGGGGCTGACCGCGCCGCTCGCGTCGTAGTCGATCTCGTCGAACAGGTCTTTGCTCGGTTCCGGACAGGCGACCCGAAGTT
>NZ_JBKEAE010000094.1:0-5395 GCF_047971885.1 Tropicimonas sp.
GACGAAATCGGTGGAGGAACTGCTGCCCTGGCTTTATCTCAAGGGCGTGTCGACCGGCGATTTCCAGGAGGCTCTGGCGGCGTTGCTCGGCCCGCTGGCGCGGGGCCTGTCCGCCGCGACAATCTCGCGGTTGAAGGCGGACTGGTGGGACGATTACGCGGCCTGGCAGAAGCGCGACCTTGGCGCCCGGCGGTTTCTTTATATCTGGGCCGACGGGGTCTATTTCAAACCCCGGATGGCCGAGGAGAAACAATGCACTCTGGTCATCGTCGGAGCCGACGAATATGGCCGCAAGGAACTCCTGGCCATGACCGATGGTTTCCGCGAAAGCACCCAAAGCTGGCGTGAGGTGCTGCTCGATCTCAAGCGCCGGGGCCTGAGGCAGGACCCGAAGCTGGCCATCGGTGACGGCGCTCTGGGGTTCTGGGCCGCCCTGCGCGAGGTCTTCGCCACGACGCGGGAGAGCGCTGCTGGGTCCACAAGACCATGAACGTCCTGAATGCGCTCCCGAAATCCTTGCAGGCAAAGGCCAGGGCCCATCTGCACGACATCTGGCAGGCCGGGACAAAGGCCGAAGCCAGCGTCGCTTTCAACTTCTTCGTCGAAACCTACGGCGTGAAATGGGACAAGGCGGTGCCCAAGCTGGTTAAGGATCGCGATGCGCTGCTGACCTTCTACGGGCTCCGCCCGTTCTTGCCTCAAACTGTCCACTGGACAGTTTGCCGTTTGCAGCGGACCGGAAAGACCAGGGGCTGCCTGAGCCGGAAAACCGGCCTCGCGATGGCATTCCGGCTCATGATGTCGGTGCAATCGAAACGGCGGAAGCTCGACGGCGCGAACCGTTTGCCAGAGATCATTCACGGGATTGTCTTCGAAGACGGCATCAAGCAACTTCCAACCGCCGCCTGATCACGCCGTCACCAACTTTCGGGCATAGCTCAGTCGCAGCATTGCCCCCCGCCCGGAAGGACATCAGCGCCGATTTTCCGCTACGTGGTTTTGTCACCTGTGGGGATTGCGGCAATCCGCTCACTGCCGCTGGTTGAAGAGCCGGACGGGCAAGAAACATCCGTACTATTTGTGCATTCAGAAAGGATGCCCAAGCAAGCGCAAGTTTGTCCGCCGCGCGGTTATCGAGGAGCCGTTTGAGGATGTGCTTAAAGGCTTGCGTCCGAAGGAATCACTGTTCAGCAGCAGCCTCCTTCGAGGAGATGTTCGAACTCGCAATGAGATTTCTCTCAAGCCCATAGAAAACATGGGAATTAGGACATCTTGGGCTGCGTCGAACGGTGATCAGGATGGCGTCCTCCGAACCTGTTTCATACTGCCGAAAAACAGGGCCTCGAACCGCAAAAACGACCTTACACTTCAATATGTTAGGGGTTTTCCGCAGCTAAGTGCGGGGTGGTGGAGCCGATCGGGATCGAACCGACGACCTCATCAGTGCGAACGATGCGCTCTCCCAACTGAGCTACGGCCCCACGGGTACACCAATTCACGCAATGGCGAGGTGTTGTCAAGCGGAGGCAATGACCGATTTTGGGAAACCATCCTGATCACCTGCAATCTTCCAATCTTCCGTTTGACGAATGGGCGGAAATCCCGGGGTCCGCACGCTGAACCGGAGCCCTGCCCGACCGCATCACCCGCCCTGTCAGGAATCCGGGATAGCGGTGACAGTTGCCGTCTCGCTCAAAGCCAAGCCCGCGGAGCCGACTGACACGCCTCAAAAAACTGCAACGCGGGGCCGAGACCCCCGCCTGGGCTGTGCCCTCCCGGTGATCACGGCCACGCGCCGCAGCCGGTTATCTACTTCATCGTTGGCAGCGTCGAGGCCACCGCCGGCCTTGATGGCATGACCGCCCATCCGAAATTCCCGGCGGCATTGCGCCGTCTCCCCGGTTCACCCGCAGGGCGGAATGGCGCCGGCAAAGGTCGCTGCCGGCGCGGCGATTGTGGACCCTCAGCCATGCGCGGCCTATATTGACCGGCACATCGAACAGGCACCCGCTCGCGCATGCTTTCCTATCAGTCCACCTACGGGTTCGACGCCCTGCCGTTCCGGTCGGCCCCCGCGCCGCGGAGCGCCTATCCGGGCGGCGGATTCAGAAAAATGCTGACCGAGATTCTCGGCGCGCTGGATGGCGGGCACCGTACGATCGTGCTGATCGGCGCACTGGGGATCGGAAAATCCACCCTTCTGCAGCGGGTGGCGGCCGAAATCGGCCCGCGGTTCAACGTTGGCCTGGTCTGGAATTCCGAGCTTTTTACGCATGGGGTCTACGAAACCCTGTGCGCCACCTTCGAGGTCACGGCCGAACCACGGGACAAGAACGCCTATCGGGCCGCGTTTCTGGCCTGTGTCGCCGAGCACGACACGCAGCAGAAGCGGACCGTTCTGATCGTCGACGAAGCGCAGAAGCTCGACGTGTCCCTGCTAGACCGGCTTGTCGGGCTGGCTGCCAGAACACCCGGGCTGAGCCTCGTTCTGGCCGGGCAGTCCACACTCGCCGACAAGCTGATTCGATGTACGCACAGGGCCGACGGCCCGATCCTTGAGATGCCCCCGATGACAGCGGCCGAGACCGAGGCCTATATCCACCACCGGCTGGCGCAGGTCGGCGGGTCGCCCGACCTGCTCGGACCGGGCGTTGCGAGGGTTATTCATACCGCAAGCGCCGGGTTCCCGCGCGAGGTCAACCGGATCTGCGACCTGTGCCTGCTTGTGGCGGCAAACCGCTCGCTGCCCAGGGTCGGGCCCGACCTTGTGCAGACGGTTGTCGAGGCGACCGAATTCACCGATATCGTCGCCGGTCTGCGGCCAAGCCAATCCCTCGCAGGACCCGCGCCGGCGACACCGCTGCGGATCGCGCAGCCCGCTTCAGCGGTGTTCCGCCAGGCCGGCCCCGCCGGTATCAAGGCCGCGACGACCGGGGTGGCCCGGCCCGATGCCGGCACTGCCGAGCCCCACCCGCTGGAACTGACCGACAGGCTCGAAACCCCGGCATCTGCCCGGCCGGCGCCGGCCAGTACCGCACCGTCGGCACCCTTCCCGGCCAGAAGACGCCGCCTGTCTCTTCCCGCCACACTGGCCGGCGCCGCGCTGAGCACGACGCTCGCCATCGGTTTTCTGATGCTCGAACCCGCCATCACCCTTCCGGCGTTTTTCGGCGCGCCGGGCGAAAACACCGGCATCGGTGCTATCTGGCGCTCGCTTGTGGGCGGAACCGGGCCACGGCAGGATCATCCCCGCCCGCTGACAGAACTGGTGCGCGAAGGAACAGGACCGCTGCCGGCGGGTGCGGATGCCCGGTTCCGCCTTGCCGTGCAGATAGCCGGGCAATCGCCGCAGGCCTCGGTGGCCGCCTACTCCCATGCCGCGCTTCTGGGGCATTCGCGGGCCGCCTATTATCTGGGGCAGATATTCGAATCCGGCGATGGCGTACCGAAGGACAAGGCACTGGCGAATGCCTGGTACAATGCGGCGGCAAAGGACGTGCGGCTTGCCGGTTCGGCCCTTGCCTCGGTGGAGCGCCCCGTCAGGGGGGACGTTGCCGCGCCGATACCGCTGTCAGACAGTATCGGCGGGGACGGCCGCGCGGAACTGGTCTGGACCAGCGGCAACGGGCCGGACCCCCATGAATATCGCGTCGAATTCGCCGGGGCGGCGCCGGGGCGGGCGATCGACGCGGGTACCTACATCCGCTCGGCCGCCCGGATCGTCCTGCCCGACGGCGCAACCCGCTGGCGGGTTGTCGCCCTCGATTCGACCGGCCGCCGCGCGGCGGCATCGGACTGGCAGGACCTGCACCGCAACTGACCGCGCCACGACCGGCGCAGGCGGTTTCGTCAGCAGCCGAAGGTTGCGCAGATACGGGCGCGATAGACCCGGTTCGCCTCGCTTCCGGCCGCTGGCGGCGGCACCTTAGGGGCGCATTCAGGCTGGTAATCCTCGGCGAGTCCACGATTCACGCAGGCAGAGACATCCCAGCCGGGCGGAATGTCGTTCAGATCGACATTCTTCCACTTCGGATGCCCGCTCTCGCGCAACTGGCCGAAGCGGGTGAAGATCAGGTTCGAGATATCGGAAACCGCATCGCAACTCGCCCGGTTATAGGCGTTCTTGTTGCGGTTGTATTCGTAGGTCATCAGCACCGCCTTGACCGCGATCACCTCGACCGCTTCGGGCTGAAAGGAATAGGTGCCGGCCGGGATACTGGTTTCGACATAGGCCGCCCTGAGGGTCGGGCTGGTGATCGGCAGCAGATGAAAGCGTTCCGCGTCAATCGCATCGTTCATGAAAATCTTCGTCGGCACACCGGCGACATAGAAAAATGCGTCGATCTCGCCGGCAAGAAGCTGCGCGAGCGAGGCATCGGCGCTCTGGCCCAGCCGCTCCGCCGGCTCGATCCCCGACAGATCGAGGACCAGCGACGAGGTGAGAAACGTACCGCTGTCGGGATCGCCGATGGCAACCCGGCGCCCGGCCAGATCCTCGATCGAGGCGATTTCCTTCTTCGCCAGGATGTGCAGTTCCTCGTTATAGAGCGGAAAGGCGATGCGCACACCGAAAATCGCCCGCGCGATGGCGGGGTCGTCGGCCGCATAGGTGCGCAGATATTCCAGCACATCGTTCTGGACGATGCCGAACTGCGTGTGCGGGGTCTTGCGGACAGCGAGGAAATTCTCCATCCCGCCGCCGCTTTCCAGAACGTTGAGCGTCATCCCGCACTTCCCGGCCAGCCCGGCGATATCCCTGCCGATCTGGATATAGGTCCCGGTCGGCCCGCCGGTGAGGATGTTCTTCTCGAACTCCACCCCCTGCGCCCCGGCGGCGCCGGAAGACACCGACACCGCGCATGCCACGGCGGCAATCGACACCAGTTTTTCAATGAAATTCATGCAAGTCCCCTCATTTTCACCTGCCCTCAACAGGGCCCGTAGATGCGAACCAGGTAAAGCAGCGTCTGCCGGTTGATCTCGCCCAGTGCATTTCTCATCGCGTCGGCGGCGCAGGTTCCGTTGTCGAGTTGCGCCGCCAGCGTCTCGATACGCTCGGGCGTCACACCGGCCAGCCCCGGCGCGTTCGACAGCATCGCAACCGCGCGGCCCGGATCGCGTTCCGCCATCGTCGCGGGAGCGGGCGCTTCGGCGGATGCCGCCGCCGGGATCGCCGTGTTTTCCGCCGGCGGCGCAGTGGCGGACGGGGTGGCAGCAATCGCGGCAGCAAGCTCTTCGAGGCGCTCCTCGGCTGCCGCAACCTCGCCGCGCCGCGCCGCAAGCGTCGCACTAAGGGTTTCGAGTTCCGCCGATTCCGCCGAAGCGCCGGTGCGGCGGCTTTCCACCTCGGCCAGAGCGGCCAGCGCCACCTCGCGCTCCTCCCCGGCCCGGGCGG
>NZ_JBKEAE010000170.1:0-10941 GCF_047971885.1 Tropicimonas sp.
CCTCCAACGTGCGTGCGCGCAGTGAGGTTGCAAGGCGCCCGCCCGAGGGGGCGGACGGGCGCCGCCCGGGCCGCCAGGGCGGCTGTTCCGGGCGAAAGAAGAACGGCAGCTTCGTCCGCATCGCCGGTGTTGCGAGCGGTCGGTTCCCATGACCGTTGGTATCATGTCAATGCGCAACGCATCACGGTGGCATGCCGGTAGCCGAAGACACGCGCGAAAACGCCCGTTTGCGTGCGCCCCACGGCAATGAATCCGTGCCGTTCGTAGAGCGCCCGGGCGCGGTGATTCCGGTCGATCACGTCGAGACGGACGCTTTCGCACCCACGTGCGCGCGCTGTGGCCTGTATCGCCTCGATCAGCGCCGAGCCGACACCCTGTCCGCGTGCGGCGGCGGCCACGAACAGCCCGTCCATCAGCAACTCGCCCGGGGCGAGCGGCCGTTCGGTCAGATCGAGCAGCGGCCCGCGCCACAGCGCGCCTGCCAGACCGTAGAAGCGACGCATGTCTCTGAAACCCGCGCTGATCAGCCCGCCGTCGGGCGTCTTGAATCCGGCGACACCGAGCAGATGGCCATCGGCGGATTGCGCGCTGAGCGCATGGCCGGGATCGAGCGTGGCCTCGACGAAGGCAAGCGCCCTGTCTTCGGGGGCCATGATCCGTGCCAGCTTGTCGGCAAAGGCCAGCCAGAAAAGCCGCGCCACCTGCGCGCGCTGCTCTTCGGGGAATCCTCTCACGATCCGCATGGCTCCGTCCGCTTTCCTGCTGCCGGCAATGCGCCGTTTCTGACGCCTGCGGCCGCGCGGCGCAAGCCGGCGGGCGATTGCATCGGCGGGCAGCTTCGCATAAGCGCGACGGGCAGTATCCGGACCCCGCCATGCAGTCAGCCAGACCGATATCCTCCTTTGCCGCCGGTCTGCGTGGCGGTGCGCCCTTCCTGCTGGTGACGGTGCCCTTCGCGCTGCTGTTCGGCGTCCTGTCGAGCGAGGCGGGCCTGAACCTGGCCGAGGTGATGGGATTCTCCTTCCTCGTCATTGCGGGTGCGGCGCAGTTCACCGCCCTGCAACTGATGGCTGACGATACGCCGACGCTGATCGTTCTGATCTCGGCGCTGGCGGTGAACCTGCGCATGGCGATGTATTCGGCCTCGCTCGCGCCCTATGTGGGCTCCGCGCCGCTGTGGCAGCGCGCCTGCATGTCCTATCTGATGTTCGACCAGAACTACGCGCTCGCCAGTGCCCGCTTCGAGGCGCATCCCGGCATGAGCGTGCCGTAGCGCGTTGCCTATTACTTCGGCGCGGTAAGCCTGATCGCACCGCTCTGGTATGTCGGCACCTATCTGGGCGCGGTGGCCGGGCGCGGCATCCCGCCGCAATTCGCGCTCGATTTCGCCGCGCCCATCACCTTCCTGGCGCTGATCGCCCCGGCGCTACGGACCCTCGCCCATGTGGCGGCGGCCCTTGTCTCGATGACGCTCGGGCTGGTGCTGGCCGGGATGCCCTATAATCTCGGGCTGATGCTGGCGGCGATCGCCGCCGTCGCCACCGGCGCCGAGGTGGAACGGCGCGTGTCGGGTGGGCGCGCATGAGCCGGACCCACGCCGAAATCTGGGTGCTGATCGTCGCCCTCGGGATCGGAACCTACCTGATCCGGTTTTCGTTCCTGGGCCTGATCGGCGACCGGCCGCTGCCGGGCTGGCTGCTGCGGCACCTGCACTATACGCCGGTGGCGGTGTTTCCCGCGCTGGTGGCCCCGCTTGTCGTCTGGCCGGCGGCAACCGGGGGGCAGCCGGACCCGGTGCGCCTGATCGCCGCGATTGTCACGGTTGCCGTGGGTCTGTGGCTGCGCAACCCGCTCTGGGCGATCCTTGGCGGGCTGGCGGCGCTCTATTGCGGGCTGGCGATCACCGGTTAGCGCGTATCGGGCCCGTATTCGACCACGATATCCTGCCGGTCGGCCGGGCTGTCGCGCACGATATCCGAGCGGTCGTCGGGGCTGTTGTCGTAGTAGCGCCGGATCTGCACCCCCGGGATCGTATCGAAATAGCGCATCGTGGTCCTGGGGAACGGGGCGCGCGGGGCGTTCCCGAACCCGGGCACGTCGCGCAGGGTGCGCCCGATCGAGGTGGTGCACAGCGCGTTCGGCACCGCTCCGTTCGATGTCACCCGCGCCAGCGCGATCTCGGCCTGTTCGGGGGTGACAACCACGTCGTGGCGGATCACCCGGTAGGTCTCGCGCGCATGATAGTCGATGAAGAAATCGACCTTGCCGTCGTCGATCCCGTAGAAGGTATCGCCGCGCTGCGGCAGGTTCGGGTGGGTGAAGGTGCCCGCCGGGTTGAAGATGACCCGCTGCGAGCCGCTGACCATCAGCGCGCTGTGCGCTCCTTCGTTGGAACGGTTGTTGATCATGGTGAAAAGCGTGATCGTCGGCGGCCCGTCGTCGCGGAACCGCGCCCGGGCGACCTCCTCGTCCGAGGCATAGGGGCCGGAGCCGGCGCAGGCACCGAGCAACAGGGGCAGGCAAAGTGCCAGCAGGAACGCTCTCATCGGGTATTTCCAGTTCGTTTCGCGAGATCAGCCGTTCACGAGCGCGACGAAAATCAGGATGACAATGCACAGAATGGCGGCATTCCGGACCATGCGGACAAAGCTGTGAAAGGTTCTTTCATGTTCGGCGATGTCGGTGCTTTCGGCCATATCCCTGGTAGTCGACATGTTTGCGTCTCCCTTGCCGCGTTCGCTCAGGGGATTTGTTAGCCCATCATGCCGCCGCTGTTAACCCCGCACCGGCAGCCCGGCGGATTTCATTGTCCACTTGCGGGAAGGGCGTTTCCGGTTTCCGGCGGCGGGCAATTGCCTGCTGATCGACGCAACGGCGGAAGACGCCCCGCTTCAGTCCGTTCTCAGAAGGATGACCTCGACCCTGCGGTTGATGGTGCGCCCTTCGGGTGTGGCGTTGCTGGTCAGCGGGGCAAGATAGCCGACCCCTTCGGAGGAAAGACGGGCGGCGGGTATGCCGTGGTCTTCGCTCAGCCGTGCCGCTACCTCTGCCGCGCGGCGTTTCGACAGCGCGATGTTGGCATCCAGCGCACCCTCGGTGTCGGTGTGGCCGACCAGCGCGACACGCGTTGCCGGGTGATCGCGCAGGAAGGCGGCCAGATCGTCCAGCGAGGCAAATCCGCCGCCGGCAAGCCGCGACGAGCCGGTCTCGAACTCCAGATCGCCGAGCACGGTACGGCCCTTGCCGGTCAGATCGTCTTCCAGCGTATTGCCGGTGGCCGGCATCGTGGCCATGGCCATCGGGGGTGTCCCGGCCTGCGGCGGGTCTGCCTGCTGGACGGTGGCAGAGACCTGAGTAAGCTGGACAAAGCCGCGCGCGCGGGTACGGCTGGCCATCAGGAAGAGTCGGGTGCCGGGCGTCTCCCCGGCGCTCTGCGCGGCCAGATAGCTGAAATCGCCCAGATCCACGTGCATCGCCGGTTCCGGCAGCAGGTCGAGCCCGTAGCGGAAATCGAACCCGCCGCAGGCGCGGGTGTCGCATTCGAAAACCACCGTGTAGCCACCGGCCTCCAGTTGCTCGCGAAGGGGCGCGATTATCTGCAACGTGGTAAGGCCCGGCGTCGGGATCTGCCACGCCTGCCGCAGCACCTCGCCCTCGGCCGCGACGGTCTGCATCCGCCCGCCCTGCCAGCCGGACACCGGGATCGCCACCCTTGCGAGGGTTTCGGTTTCGGTGGCGGTCAGGGTGGCATTGGGTGGCGGGTCGAGCGCCGCGACGGGCTGGCTGACGGTTGAAAACGCCAGCAGGACCGCCATGCCAAAGGGCGCCGTCTGGGGAATATCGGTCATCCGGTTTTTTCCGCCACCCGTTTCACCCGATAATGGTAATGGCCCGCCGGCGACATGCCCAGCGAGGCATAAAGCGCGTTGGCCGGCGCGTTCGCATCGGTAACCAGCACCGCCATCCAGCGCGCCCCGGCATCGCGCGCCCAATGGGCCGCGCCGCGCATGATATTCCGGGCGGTGCCGCGCCGCCGGATGCGGGGCGAGACCTCGAGCGCGTGGAGCACCGCCATCCGCCCGCTACCGGCGACAAAGGCGGTGCCGGCCGGTTGGTCGCCGGTGCGGCCGAGTATGGCGCATTTCGCTTCCTCGACCCGGTCCATGACGGCGATGCGCGCCGGCCCGATGCCGCCTGCGGCCCATAACTCGCGCTGAACCTGCATCGGTGGCCATGCAACCTGAAAGGCGCTGACCCTCGGCGGGTCGAGCGCCAGATCGGCGACGCGCGCCAGATAGACGGTGACCGGATCGCGCAGATCGTAACCCGCGCCGGCAAGCCGGCGGTCGAGCGGCTCGTCGCCGGGGCGGATCATGACCAGCGGCTCCTGGCCCAGGTTGGCCTGCGCGGCCTCCATCGGCGCAGGATCGGGTGCGGCCGCGGTGGCGGTCGCCGCCGCCACCCGGTTGCCGCCGCCAGCACCGTCGCGCACCTGCCAGCCGGGCAGGTCGATCACGCGCCGCGCCGGCCACGTGGCCTCGATCGTGGCGAATATCTCGGGCAGGGACGGCGGTGTCACGCGATGGCCTCGGGGAACAATGCCGCCAGCCGGGTCATCGCCCGGTCGATCGCAGCGGCCTGTGTGCCGCGAATCACGATATTGGCGCCGAAGATGCCGTCTTTCTGGAACGGATAGGAACCGATGGAAAGCTGCGGAAAATCCGCCGCCAGCGCCGCAAGTGGGGTGGCGATCTCGCCCTCGGGCCGCAGGACGCGCAGCGATTGCGACATCACCGGATCGCCGCCGGCCAGCGTCGGCAGCACCAAGGCGACCATCGCCTGAAAGATTGCCGGAACGCCGGCCATCACATGAACATTGCCGAGCGTGAACCCCGGCGCGCCCGAAACCGGATTTTCGATCAGCGTCGCCCCGTCGGGGATGCGCGCCATGCGCAGGCGCGCCCCGTTCAGTTCGTTTCCGGTCGCCTCGCAACGGGCGGCCAGTATGGCGCGCGCGTCGTCGCGTATGCCGATGGGCCGGCCGAATGCCGCGGCCATGCTGTCGGCGGTGATGTCGTCATGCGTCGGCCCGATCCCGCCCGAGGTGAAGACGTTGTCGAAGCCGTCCGAAAGCACGCGCACCGCGTCGATTATTGCCTGTTGGCTGTCGGCGACCATGCGGACCTCGGCCAGCCGGATTCCGTGGTTGGTCAGCGCCCCGGCCAGATACTGGACGTTGGCATCGCGCGTGCGGCCCGACAGGATCTCGTCTCCGATCACCAGCATCGCGGCTGTTGGATTGCTCATCGGCCCCTCCTGCCTTGTCTGTCCGTCACGGCCGGTATAGGCCGCGATCATGCGCTTTCAAACCCCGCTTGTGCCCGGCCGGCTGATCCGCCGCTACAAACGTTTCCTCGCCGATGTGGCGCTTGAGGGGACGGGCCGGACGGTGCTGGCCCATTGCCCCAACCCCGGCTCGATGCTGGGCCTGCAGGAGCCGGGCGCGCGGGTCTGGCTGGAGCCGAACGACGACCCGAAAAAGAAGCTGAAATTCGGCTGGCGGCTGGTCGAACTGCCCGGCGGCCATTGGGCCGGCATCGATACGGCGGTGCCGAACCGCGTGGTGAAGGAGGCGCTGGAGGCGCGCGCCATCCCCGCCCTCGCCGCCTATGGCGGCGTTCGCCCCGAGGTGCGCTATGGCACGAAAAGCCGGGTGGATTTCCTGCTGAGCGAACCGGGGCTGCCCGACGCCTATGTCGAGGTCAAGAACGTCCACCTGCGCCGGCAGGATGACTGGGCCGAATTTCCCGACAGCGTGACCGCGCGCGGCGCGCGGCATCTGGCGGAACTGTCGCACATGGCGGCGGCCGGGCACCGGGCGGTCATGCTCTATCTGGTTCAGCGGACCGATTGCGCGCGGCTGCGGATGGCGGGTGATCTCGACCCGGCCTATGCGGCGGCTTTCGACGCCGCGCGGATGGCGGGCGTCGAGGCGATCTGCCATGGAACGGCGATCGACCGGCAGGGTGTGACGCTGGGCGGGGCGCTGAATGTGGATCCGGCGCCACAGTCCCGCGCCGGAAACTGGCAATCCTGACCGATTGAACCTATGTTCAGCGCGGATACTGGCACAGCGCGGGGTGAAGACTTGGACGACAGCCGCACACAACTGACGAAAGACGGCATCCGTCTCTACGAGCCGGCGGATTTCGCCGGAATGCACGCCGCCGGGCAGGTGGCCGCCGATATCCTCGACCGGGTCGCGCCGCTGGTTCAGCCCGGCGCCGCGACGGGCGATATCGACAAGGCGGTGGAGGATATGGTGACCGCAGCCGGCGCGACCTCGGCCACCATCGGTTACAAGGGTTACAGGCACGCAACCTGCATCAGTGTGAACCACGTCGTCTGTCACGGCATTCCCGGCGACAAGAAGCTGCGCGACGGCGATATCCTGAACATCGACGTGACGGTGATCGTCGATGGCTGGTTCGGCGACAGCAGCCGGATGTATGTGGCCGGCAAGCTGCCGCGCCGGGCGGAGCGGTTGATCGAGGTTACGCACGATGCGCTGTTCAAGGGGATCGAGGCGGTCAGGCCGGGCAACACCTTTGGCGATATCGGCCACGCCATTCAGAGCTATGTCGAGGCGCACCGGATGAGCGTTGTCCGCGATTTCTGCGGCCACGGTGTGGGCCGGGTCTTTCACGCGCCGCCCAACGTGCTGCATTATGGCCGCCCCGGCACCGGGCCGGTTCTCGAGGAAGGCATGTTCTTCACCATCGAACCGATGGTGAACCTCGGCCGCCCCGAGACCAAGATCCTCGCCGACGACTGGACGGCGGTGACGCGCGACAAATCGCTTTCGGCCCAGTTCGAGCATTCGGTCGGGGTGACCGCCAGCGGGGTCGAGATTTTCACCCTGTCACCGGCGGGCAGCTTCCATCCGACCTGGGGGTGAGCCTGCCATGCCAGCGGCCCTGAAGAATGACCCGTGACGTCAGTTGGAACTTCAGCACGTCGAGGAACGGCACGTAGTGGCGCTGCGGGCTGCGGAACAGGTTGGCGATATCGCGGGCGCGATCGTTGATCACCGTCCCGGTCGTCTGCCGCTGTGGCAGGCCGAACAGCACCTTCACTATCAGGCAGAACTGGATCGCGACATCGCTGAAGACCGGCGGACGCCCGTTACGACCGGTCCTAAAGCGCTAGCCACACCATGTCCTTGTTGAGCCAGATCAACAGCGGCCCGCGCCGCTTCAGCGCATTGTTGCAGGAGTTCCGGTTCGTCGTGCGCTAGCGGGCAGGTTCGGGTTTGCTCATACAGATCTCTTAACTCCATGGATTCAGAGAGCGAATCCTTCACCGGAAAGACTTGTGCAACAACACCTCTCCGCAGGTTGAATCCTCGACAGCATTTGCGCAATAGAGCTTTTCGAAGACATCAACCCTGCGTCTGGTCGCTGAACAATCCGACTTCGCGTGCCAGCAACGCGGCCTGGGTCCGGTTCTGGACGCCAAGCTTCCGATAGACCGAGCGGACATGGAGCTTTACCGTCGCCTCGTGGACATCCAGTTCACGCGCGATTTCCTTGTTGGCCTTGCCGACGCTCAATTGCTCCAGGACCCTGAGTTCCTGCGGTGACAGCTTCTCGCGCAGGGAATCGCGCTCGACTTCCATGGGCGAGGATTCCATCAGGCTGACCGGCGCATACACCTCCCCGGCCGCCATGAAACGCACCGCGTTGACCAGCGTCTTGGCCGGCAGCGTCTTGGGCAGAAACCCCGACGCGCCCATGGCGAGAGCCTGCTCGGCCTCGTGGCGCGTGGCGATCCCCGACATCAGCGCGACGCGCGCGCCCTTCGCCTTGCCGAGCACGGTTCTGAGGCCCTCCAACCCCTTCATTCCGGGCATGCGATAATCCAGCAGGATCAGATCGAACGGCTCGCTGGCGGCTATGGCCACCTCCGTTTCGGCAAGATTGCCGGTGGAAGCGACATCGATATCCTCCCGCTGAAACCACAAGGTCAGGGTGTCACGCAACAGGTCGTGGTCGTCGGCAACAAGAACTCGCATCTGGCGACCCCAGTTATATCGTCAGGCTATGATGCTTTCGACAATTATGGCAAGGGCGTTATGACCGGCAAGGGCGACGATGCCCGCCGTGCGGGGTCGCTTCACATTTGCGCACCGGATTCGACCCCGCACAGGGTAAGCCAGGGGCGCGCCGCCGGATCGCAGAAAATACGGTCGCCGGTTGAATATTGCGGCAATTTGGCGTTCCAGTACCCGGACCGTACCGCCCGGACCGGTTGTGGCTGGCCGGCAGAAGGGCGACGAACCGCAAGGGAGGGAGGCATGAGCAAACCCTGTATCATCTGCGTCGCAATCACCGGATCGGTTGCGACCAAGCAAAACAACCCGGCCGTGCCGGTAACGGTGGCCGAGCAGGTCGAGAGCCTGCACGAATCTTTTGAAGCAGGGGCAGCGATCGCCCATTGCCACGTCCGCAACGACGACGGCACCCCGTCTTCCGACCCCGAGAGGTTCGCCCGGCTGAAAGAGGGGGTTGAAACGCACTGTCCGGGAATGATCGTCCAGTTCTCGACCGGCGGTCGGTCGGGGGCCGGGGCAGCGCGCGGCGGGATGCTGCCGCTCCGGCCCGATATGGCCTCGCTTTCCGTGGGGTCGAACAACTTTCCGACACGGGTCTACGAAAACCCGCCCGATCTGGTGGATTGGCTTGCCGGGGAAATGCGCCGCTATTCGATCAAGCCCGAGATCGAGGCCTTCGACCTGTCCCATGTCTTTCAGGCAGTGGCGATGAACCGCGACGGGCGCATTCCGGGCCGGCTTTACATCCAGTTCGTGATGGGGGTGAAGAATGCCATGCCTGTCGATCGCGAAGTGTTCGATTTCTACCTGCGCACCCTCGGGCGACTGGCCCCCGATGCCGAATGGTGCGGTGCCGGCGTGGGACGTGACCAGATCACACTCAACGAATGGTCCATCGCGGCGGGAGGCCATACGCGCACGGGGCTGGAGGACAACATGCGCCTCGACCGGAACACGCTTGCACCCTCCAACGCCGCACTGGTGAGGCGGGCTGCGGATCTGTGCGAGAAATACGAGCGCCCCGTGGCAACATGGCGCCAGGCGCGCGATATTCTGGGCCTGCGGCAGCCGTGGCGGTAGCCCTCGCCGGCCTGGTGCATAAATGCCATGATGGATTCCCTGGGCGTTGTTGTAGAACTCAGCATTTGAACGAGTTTCCCCCTTGCCCCGATGACCTCAGGCCATGTGTTCGATCTCGGCGTGGTCGAGGGCGTTGAAGCGGTTCATGCGGGCGATGCGGATGTAGATTTCGGCGGTCTGGCGGTTTGGGTCTCGTGAGACGATCCTTTCTCTGAAGGACTTGAGACCGCCTATCTCTGCCCCGATCCGACTTCGGACATGATAACCGGACCACCGCTTCCAGATCGCCCACCCAAGGCGCGGGGTCGCGCGCAGGATGTCATTGCGCACCGTTGCGGCAGGACAATCCTCGTTCCTATAGCATCCCGCCTTTAACCTGAGACATATCCGGCCGCCTTGAAGTAGTTCCAGCATTCCTCTGGCGTGAAGAATTTGCAGATTTCTGAGAGGGTATCGAACATGTCGGTGAGCTGCGTCGCCCGGGCGGCGAAGGCGGGCCCGGTCATCGCGCCCTTGAGCAGGAGCGGACATCGATGCGGCCGGCGCGCCGCCCATCGACAGGGCGTCCGCGCGCCTTTCGCACCGGGTTTGCCGGAGGCTGGTTTTCGTTATTTGCGCGGCCATAGGTTCAGTTTCCAGAGTGGCGTAGAAGTTGGTCTCGGCCTCAGCGGGCGGGATGTTTCCGATGGGCTCGAGCAGGCGACGGTTGTTGAACCAGTCCACCCATTCCAGGGTCGCGTATTCGACGATCTCGAAGCTGCGCCACGGACCTTGGCGGTGGACGACCTCGGCCTTGAACAGCCCGTTGATCGTCTCGGCCAAAGCGTTGTCGTAGCTGCCACCGACGCTGCCCACCGAGGGCTCTATCCCTACCTCGGCAAGGCGCTCGGTGTATTTGAGGGACAGATACGTAACCGTCCGGTCTGACCGCTACCGGTTCCATTTCCATGGCAACAGATCATCGACCCTGTTGATCTTGCAGTCGGGGATTCGGGCGATAGTGTCGGCGAGTCAAGCGAAGGGACCGGTGGCGTTGCCGTCCGGGTCTTTCCGGTGCCGGGTGCGAGCATGCGGACCGGGGTATCATCGGCAAAGATTGCCTTGCCGGCCAGCACATGACGACCGATGGCATCGGCCCGGGGGCTCCAGCAGGGCCGTGCTCTTGCCGACCCAGTCGGCCAGCGTGGAGCGGTCGAGGTCCAGCCCTTCACGGTCGAAGATCTGGCTTTGGCGATACAATGGAAGACGATCCGCATATTTGCTGACCAGCACATGGCCAGCAACCCGGGTCCGGGGCGACCGCGTTCAATGGGGCGCGAGGGCAGTGGCGATTGCGTGAAGCGTTCGCAACAGGCACAGGCAAGGCCGGACGATCCGGTTCACGATGAAGCGGCCGTTTGGCGGGCATTTGATTCACTGGATCAAATGCTTTCCCGCCTCACCATATTCCAGTTCTTCGGTGACGTCTTCCCCGATCCGGCGCAGACGCCCGCTGTAATCCGCACAGGCATCGCTGCCGGGCGTCGGCTCGACTTCCATCCGGGGAATCACGAACAGATGCCCGGCGAACGCATCCTGCTGCAGCACCGCCTCGGCCTGCGCCGCCACCAGCGACTTTTTTATGCGCATAGCCGAGCTTGCGAAGGAACTTTCCGATCGCGTTCGGGTGCGCGCGCACGCCGGTTGCGTCTTGCAAGGCGGACGCCAGTTCCGGCATCGTGATGTCACCGTCCTGCGCGACGATTTCG
>NZ_JBKEAE010000175.1:0-4163 GCF_047971885.1 Tropicimonas sp.
CAGAAGGACATCTATGGAGAATACGAAAACACCTTCATGATGTACCTGCCGCGGCTTTGCGAGCATTGCCTGAACCCCGCCTGCGTCGCCTCTTGCCCGTCGGGCGCGATCTACAAGCGCGAGGATGACGGTATCGTCCTGATAGATCAGGAAAAATGCCGGGGCTGGCGGATGTGCGTGTCGGGTTGTCCGTACAAGAAGATCTATTACAACTGGTCCACCGGCAAATCCGAGAAATGCGTCCTGTGCTATCCGCGCATCGAGTCCGGCCAGCCCACGGTCTGTTCGGAAACCTGCGTCGGCCGCATCCGCTATCTGGGGGTCATGCTTTATGATGCGGATCGCATCGAGGAAGCTGCCGCCAGCGAAAGCGAGATGGAGCTTTACGAGGCGCAGCTTGGCGTCTTCCTCGACCCGAACGATCCGGAGGTGATCGCCGCCGCCCGCGCCGAGGGCATTGCCGACGACTGGATCGAGGGCGCGCGCAATTCGCCGATCTGGAAAATGGCGATGGAGTGGAAGATCGCGTTCCCGCTGCATCCCGAGTACCGCACGCTGCCGATGGTCTGGTACGTGCCGCCGCTGTCGCCGATCCAGAATGCGGCCGAGGCAGGAAAGATCTCGGCACAGGACGACATGCCGGATGTCCGCAGCCTGCGCATTCCGGTCCGCTACCTTGCGAACATGCTGACGGCGGGGGATACCGCCCCTGTCGTCTCGGCGCTCGAAAGGATGCTGGCGATGCGGTCCTACATGCGCTCCAAGACGGTCGATGGCGTCGTCAACCTGGGCGTGGCGAACCGCGTCGGCCTGACGCCGCTGCAGATCGATGAAATGTACCAGTTGCTGGCGATCGCCAATTACGAGGACCGCTTCGTCATCCCCACCACGCATCGCGAACTGGTCGAGGATGCCTACGATCTGCGCGGCGGTTGCGGCTTCACCGACAGCAACGGCTGTTCGACCGGCAGTTCGGGAAGCACGATCTTCCGCGGCAAGAAGTTCCGCAGCCCGCAGGAGTTCATCGCATGAAGACCTTCAAGGCGCTTTCGCTTCTGCTCGGCTATCCGTCGGCCGAGCTTCAGCACGCCATGCCGGGCATCGGCCGGGTTCTTCGCGAAGAGGGGCTGATCGGCGCCGACGATCTGGCCGGGCTCGACCGGTTGACGGGCGAACTTGGCTCGGGCGATCTTTACGACATGCAGGAGCGCTACGTCCTGCTGTTCGACCGGTCGCGCACCCTTTCGCTCAACCTGTTCGAACATGTCCACGGCGAAAGCCGCGACCGTGGCGGCGCCATGGTCGATCTGCTGGAGATGTACCGGGCGGGCGGTTTCGACCTGAACGGCAGCGAATTGCCCGATCACCTGCCGGTGCTGCTGGAATACCTTTCGACCCGGCCGCTGCCGGACGCGCGCGGCATCCTTGCCGATGCGGGCCATATCCTCTTGGCGCTGCACGAGCGGCTGGAACGAAGGGAAACGCCCTATGCGGCCGTTCTCGGCGCGCTGGCATCGCTCGCTTCGGCCGATCCTGCCACCGAGGATGCCCGGGCGCTGCTGAGCGAAGCGGACGACGACCCCGAGGATCTGGCCGCGCTCGATGCGGTATGGGAGGAGGCGCAGGTCACCTTCGGGCCCGATCCCGACGCCGGCTGTCCTGCCAGCCGCGAGCTGCTTTCCCGAATGGCACCCGCTGCCGCCCCTGCGCCGGGCGCGCCGGCAAACTGAACAGGAGGACCTGATGCACAACTTTCTTTTCGGGGTCTATCCCTACATTGCGATCACCGTGATGATCGTGGTTTCCATCGTGCGGTTCGAACGCGATCCGTTCAGCTGGAAATCTTCATCCAGCCAGATTCTGCGCAAGCGCCAGTTCATCGTCGGATCGGTGCTGTTTCACGTCGGCGTGCTGCTGATTCTGGCGGGCCATCTGGTCGGGCTGCTGACGCCGATCGCCATTTTCGATGCGCTGGGTGTCAGCCATGGCGCCAAGCAGATCCTCGCGATGTCGCTGGGTGGTGTCGCCGGAATCATGGCGATGATCGGCGGGATCGTCCTGCTGCACCGCCGGCTGGTCGATCCGCGTATCCGCAACAATTCGACGGTGGCGGATACCGGCATCCTGATCCTGCTGATGATCCAGCTTTTCCTCGGGCTCATGACGATCCTCGTATCGGCGCAACACCTCGACGGTCACGAGATGGTCAAGTTCATGAACTGGGCCCAGGCGGTCATCTATTTCGGCGCCGATCCGGCCTCCTACCTCACCGATGTCTCGTGGCTGTTCAAAATGCACATCGTGCTGGGCCTGACGATTTTCCTGCTGTTCCCGTTCACCCGGCTCGTGCACATGCTCTCGGCGCCGGTGCGCTACCTGTGGCGCCCGGGATATCAGATCGTCCGGACCCGGCGCGGCGCCACGCCACCCCGCAACGGGCTGACACCGTTTTCACAACAACGGGTGGAGTGAGCGATGAAGCATAAGCCGCTGCTGCAGCCGGCATGTGTAAACGGCACGGTCATTTCAGCCGAGCGTATTGCCGCCGAAGCACAGAACCATCCCGCACCCGGCGGCAAACCGGGACTTGCCTGGAAGGCGGCGAGGCAGGCGCTGGTGCTGCGCGAGGTCCTGCTTCAGGAGGCCGTGGCGCGCGGGATCGCGCCGGAGCCGGCCGAGATCGACGACGGACGATGGGAAACCGACGAGGATTCGCAGATTCGCCAGTTGCTGGACGAGGCGGTCAACCCCGCGCCACCCGATGACGACGCGCTGCGAACCTTCTACGACGAGAACCCCGATCGCTTCCGCGCCCCCTCGCTCTACGAGGCTGCCCATATCCTGATACCGGCGGCACCCGACGATGCAAATGCGCGCGCCGGCGCCCGCGACAGGGCGGTGGCGCTGTGCAGCACTCTCGTTCGCGATCCCGCGGCCTTTGCCCGGCTTGCCGCAGAGCACAGCGCCTGCTCGTCGCGACAGAACGGCGGCCGTCTCGGCCAGATCACCTCCGGCGACACGGTACGCGAATTCGAGGCGGCGCTGGCGCAAATGGACGAGGGCGAAATCAGTACCGAGCCGGTCGAGACACGCTACGGTTTCCATCTCCTCAGGCTCGATGCGCGGGCAAAGGGAGAGGTTCTTCCCTTTGCCGCCGTCCTGCCGCAACTACGCCTGGCACAGGAAAAGGCCAACTGGATCCGTGCCAGCCGCGATTTTGCCGCAGACCTGCTTGCGCGTGCAGAAATGTAGGGCCGTGCCGTCGGTAGCGGGGTGTCTGTGTCAGGCGGATTCGCGCTTGAGCAGACAGCCCGCCGCAGATCGTCTTGAGCTTTGACAAGACCATCCCGATGGGGTTGAAGTCAGGGCTGTGGGACGGAAGGAATCCCCACGCCATGCCGCGCGCCCCGACAACCGGAACCGGTGGACATAAGCCTCGGACCGGTTGCCGCTGATCGGTCCATCCACGACCATCGGCGCGACCATGCCGTCGAGCCGCAGACCGGCAACGAGGTGGCGGTATCGCGATGGCCATGGGAAACCCCATCCAAAGCCGCTCACCCTTGCGAAAGCAGCCATGGGGTCGCGCGATGTTCGTCACACACCCTGTCTCGCCGATGAAGGCGATCTTCCCCGCGTGGGCGGGGAACACACATAGCCCCAAACCGCATCCTCGTTGCGGGTAGGTTCATCCCCGCGTTGGCGGGGAACACCGCTCGCCCCGGCTCAGGATCACCCAGCGGGTCGGTTCATCCCCGCGTGGGCGGGGAACACGCGCTGGCTTTCTTTGCCGCGCCCGAGGCCAGCGGTTCATCCCCGCGTGGGCGGGGAACACCTTCCTGGAAGCGCTCAGGCTGCCCCCACCGTCGGTTCATCCCCGCGTGGGCGGGGAACACGGGCCCTCCTGGAGGCCCAGCCCGAGGAGGGGCGGTTCATCCCCGCGTGGGCGGGGAACACAACTCAATGCGCGCGGGGGAACCGTTGCGGTCCGGTTCATCCCCGCGTGGGCGGGGAACACCGGCGGTGCTTCTCCAGATAGCAGAGCTCCGGCGGTTCATCCCCGCGTGGGCGGGGAACACTCCCAGGGCACGACCCCCTCGAGGCTGTCCTGCGGTTCATCCCCGCGTGGGCGGGGAACACAGGTTCACGTGATGGACGCCCTG
>NZ_JBKEAE010000037.1:0-30413 GCF_047971885.1 Tropicimonas sp.
CGGAGCGCTGCTATGCCGATTACCGGGCGATGTTCGCCGCCGAATCGGCGCGCGACGACGGTATCCGGGCCGTTTCCATCGCAACGCCCAACAATACCCATTACGAGATTTCGAAAGCCGCCCTCGAAACCGGCATCCACGTGATCTGCGAAAAGCCGCTGACCTTCACGACGGCCGAGGCGGAAGAACTGAAGCGCATTGCCGCCGCGCGGGGGCTGGTGGTCGGGGTAACCTATGGCTACTCGGGCTACCAGACGATCGAGGAAGCCGCGCGGCTGGTGGCCGACGGCACGCTGGGCGATATTCGTCTGGTCAACCTGCAATTCGCCCAGGGTTTTCACAACGAGGCGGTGGAAGAGGCCAATCCCGCGATTCGCTGGCGGGTCGATCCGAAATTCGCCGGCCCGTCCTATGTGCTGGGCGATCTGGCCACGCACCCGCTCTATCTGTCCGAGGTCATCTGCCCGCAATTGCGTATCCGGCGGCTGATGTGCGCACGGCAGAGCTTCATCGCCTCGCGCGCGCCGCTGGAGGATAATGCCGTCACGCTGATGGAATACGAGGGGGGGGCGTTCGGCACGCTCTGGACCTCGGCGGTGAATGCCGGGGCGATGCACAGCCAGAAGGTGCGGATCGTCGGCTCGAAGGCGTCGGTCGAATGGTGGGACGAACATCCGAACCAGTTGAGCCTGGAAATTCAGGGCGAGCCGCCGCGCCTGCTGGATCGCGGCATGGGCTACCTGCACCCCGAGAGCCTGGCCGACGACCGTATCAGCGGCGGCCATCCCGAAGGGATCTTCGAGGCATGGGCCAACCTGTATTACCGTTTTGCGCTGGCCATCGAAGCCTATGACGATGGCGCGCCCGAGCGCGTGGCAGGTCTGCGCTTCCCGGGTATCGAGGCCGGGGTCGAAGGAGTGCGCTGGGTCGAGAACTGCGTCCGTTCTGCCGACCGGGGAGGTGTGTGGGTCGATTACGAATGAACGGCAGAGGTTGCAATTCGCCGGAGGCCGGATGATAGTTTGCATCATTTTCTGATGTGAACGCGACATGAGCCGACCAACGATTTCCGACCTCGCCAAAGCCGCCGGTGTCAGCACCGCAACCGTGGACCGCGTCCTGAACGGGCGCCAGAATGTTCGGGAGGAAACAGTGCGACGTGTTCACGAAGCCGCTGAGGAAATCGGCTATCACGGCGCGAACGCGATCCGCTACCGGCTGCTGGCGGACAAGCCCGAATTCCGGCTGGGGCTGGTGCTGCAAAAGCCGCGCCACGCCTTTTATCAGGATGTCCTGCACGTTTTCGAGGCACAGGCGCGGGCCAGCAGTCTGCGGCGGGTTCAGGTGAGCGCCCGCTTCGCCGAAACCGCCGAGCCGGCTGAACTGGCGGAGCTTCTGCTGTCGATGAAGGGGCGGGTCGATGCGGTTGCGGCGACCGGGCTCGATCACCATCTGGTGACGCAGGCGGTTCAGGAACTGCGCGGCCGGGGGATCCCTGTCTATTCGCTGTTGTCGGATTTTGCCCAGGGTGTGCGCGAAAGCTACTTCGGCACCAACAATCTGAAGGTCGGGCGCATTGCCGGCTGGTTCATCGCCCGGCTGGCGCGGGGTCCGGGAAAGGTCGGTCTGTTTATCGGCGGGTCGCGATATCACGGGCACCAGTTGCGCGAGACCGGCTTTCGCAGCTATTTCCGCGACGAGGCGCCGGAGTTTCAGCTGCTCGACACGCAGATCAATCTGGAAACCAGGGCGCTGACCTATGAGGCGATGAAGAACCTGCTTGAGCGGAACCCGGATCTGGTTGGTCTCTACGTCGCCGGCGGCGGCATGGAAGGCGCGATCGAGGCGGTGCGCGAGGCGCGCGCGGCGCCGCCGCTGGTGCTGATCGTCAACGAGCTGACGCCCGAATCGCAACTCGGGTTGCAGGACGGAACGGTCAGCGTCGTGTTCGGCACGCCGGTCAGGCAGATCGCGGGCGATCTTGTCGCACAGATGATCGCGACATCGGAAAGGGGCATGGCGGACACGCCGGGGCAGCGGTTCTTCGCCCCCGAAATCTGGACGCCGGAAAGCGAGTTCATGATGTGAATACATCAGATGCCACAACGATTGCATCATGAATGATGCAATATCCTGTGGGTTCTGATTGACCTGAGGAATTATATCGGGGATCGTCTGACAACACCGCTGTAGGAGGGGCCGCGGTTCTGCACAGCAGATGACGAAAGCGAGTTTCACCGCTGCCGGCGGCCCGTGATGGCTATCCGGCGGAGGGTTCCGGCAAGTTGTTGGCGCGCCGGACGCCGCAAGAGGAGGAGAACTTCATGAAGCGATTTCTGATGACGACCGCACTTGTTGTGGGGGTCGCGGGAAGTGCCAGCGCCGAGAATATCGGTGTCACCATGGCGCTGTTTGACGACAACTTCCTGACCGTTCTGCGCAACGGGATGATCGACTATGCCGCCACCCTGGACGGCGTTACCGTCCAGATCGAGGACGCGCAGAACGACGTTGGCAAACAGCTCAACCAGATCCAGAACTTCGTCGCGCTCGGCGTCGATGCGATCGTCGTCAACCCGGTCGATACCGACGCGACCATCGCCATGAGCACCGCGGCGGCGGATGCCGGTATTCCGCTGGTCTATGTCAACCGCATGCCGGTGAACATGGACAGCCTTCCCGACAATCAGGCATTCGTCGCCTCTGACGAGCGGGAATCCGGCACGCTGGAAACCCAGGAAGTCTGCCGCCTGCTGAAGGAAAAGGGCAAGGGCGATGGCGCGAAGGCCGTCATCCTGATGGGCGAATTGTCGAACCAGGCGGCGCGCATGCGGACACAGGACGTTTATGACGTGGTCGCGACCGACGAATGCAGTTTCATCGAGATCGTCGAGGAACAGACGGCGATGTGGATGCGGACGCTGGGTGCCGACCTGATGACCAACTGGCTTTCGGCCGGCGTAACCTTCGATGCCGTCATCTCGAACAACGACGAGATGGCGATCGGTGCCGTCCAGGCGATGAAGACCTCGGGTCTTTCGATGGATGACATCATCGTCGGCGGCGTCGATGCAACGGCGGACGCACTGGCCGCGATGCAGGCGGGCGATCTGGACGTGACGGTGTTCCAGAACGCGGCCGGACAGGGCCATGGCGCCATCGACACCGCGCTGAAACTGGCACGCGGCGAGCCGAGCGAGAAGCAGGTCTTTGTGCCCTTCGAACTCGTCACCCCCGCCAACGTGGCCGACTACCTGCAAAGCAACTGAGCATCCTCGTGCCCGGGGTCGCAGCATCCCGGGCATTTCCTGGCTTTGAGGAGGAAGGACAATGCTAGACGGTCAAGGCGCAGACGCGCGCGGGGTCTACGAGGGCGAGTACATCCTCGAGGTCGACCACGTGCGCAAGGAATTTCCCGGCGTTGTGGCGCTGGACGACGTTCAACTGCGGATACGGCCCGGTTCGGTTCATGCGCTGATGGGCGAGAACGGGGCCGGCAAGTCGACTTTGATGAAGATCATCGCCGGGGTGTACAACCCCGACCGGGGCGAGGTCCGCTTTGCCGGGCGCAAGCTCGACATCCGTACCCCGATCGACGCGCTGAACTCCGGCATCGCCATGATCCATCAGGAACTGAACCTGATGAACACCATGACGGTGGCCGAGAACATCTGGATCGGCCGCGAGCCGCGCAACGCCATGGGTCTGATCGACCACGGCGAGATGCGACTGATGACGCAGGTTCTTTTCGACGATCTAAACATCCGGCTCGATCCGACCGGGATGGTCGGCGACCTGACCGTTGCGCAGAAGCAGATGGTCGAGATCGCCAAGGCGGTATCGTTCCGCTCCGACGTGCTGATCATGGACGAGCCGACCTCGGCGATCACCGAAGCCGAGGTCGAGCACCTGTTCAGGATCATCCGCGATCTCAGGACCAGCGGTGTCGGCATCGTCTATATCACCCACAAGATGAACGAGTTGTTCGAGATCGCCGACGAACTGACGGTGTTTCGCGACGGCAAGTACATCGCCACCGTCGCCGCGAGCGAGGTGACGCGCGACGACGTGATCAAGATGATGGTCGGCCGCGAGATCACCGACATGTTTCCGAAGGTCGAATGCCCGATCGGCGAGAAGGTACTGGAGGTGCGCAACCTGTCGCTGCCGGGCGTTTTCGAGGATGTCAGCTTCGACCTGCGGCAGGGCGAGATTCTGGGCGTGGCCGGTCTGGTCGGGTCCGGCCGTTCGAACGTGGCCGAGGCGATCTTCGGCGTGCATCCGGCGGAATCGGGAGAGATACTCGTCGGCGGCAAACCCGTCCAGATAACCTCGCCCATCGTTGCGATGCAGCACGGCATGGCGTTTCTGACCGAGGATCGCAAGGAAAGCGGCCTGTTCCTGATCCTCGATTGTATCGCCAACATGCAGGTTGCGCTTCTGTCCAGCGGCGAGGCCGACAATCACGGCTTCGTCGAGCAGAACGAGATCGACCGGCTGGCCAAGGACTACACCGAAAAGCTGCGGATCAAGACCCCGAATCTGGAGGAGACGGTCGGCAACCTGTCGGGCGGCAACCAGCAGAAAGTGCTGATCGCGCGCTGGCTGATGACCAAGCCGGGCATCCTGATCCTCGACGAGCCGACGCGCGGCATCGACGTGGGCGCGAAATCCGAAATCCACCGGCTGATCACCCAGCTTGCGGGGCAGGGGGTCGCGGTGCTGATGATCTCGTCCGAACTGCCCGAGGTGCTGGGCATGTCGGACAGGATCATGGTCATGCACGAGGGGCATGTAAGTGGTTTTCTCGATCGGGAGGAGGCCGATCAGGTGCGGGTAATGCAGCTCGCGGCCAAGTAGTTTGGGAGGTATACGACTATGACTGCACAAGGTACCAATGTCGAAACGGCCATCCCGAAGGCGCATCGCAAGCTGTCGCCCGAGGTGAACATCCTGCTGGTGCTGATCGGTATCGCACTGGTCTTCGAAATCCTCGGCTGGATATTCCAGGGCCAGTCGTTTCTGGGCAACTTCAGCCGCCTGAAGATCATGATCCTTCAGGTCTCGGTGATCGGGATCATCGCGGTGGGGGTGACGCAGGTCATCATCTCGGGTGGTATCGACCTGTCGTCCGGGTCCATCGTCGGCGCGGTCGCCATGGTGTCGATGAGCTTTGCCCAGTCGTCCGAATACGCGCGCGCGGTCTATCCGTCGCTGACCGATCTTCCGGTGATCGTTCCGGTGCTGATCGGGCTAGTGTGCGGGGCGATAGCGGGGGCGATCAACGGCTCGCTGATCGCCTATACCAAAATACCGCCCTTCATTGCGACGCTGGGCATGATGGTGACGGCGCGCGGCTTTGCCAAATGGTATACCAAGGGCCAGCCGATCAGCTTCCCGACCAAGGGCTTCGCCTTTCTCGGCTCGGGGATGATGCCGGTGGTGATCTTCCTGATCGTGGCGATCATCTTCCATATCCTGATGAAATACACCCGCTACGGCAAGTTCACCTATGCCATCGGTGCCAACCAGCAGGCGGCCCGCGTCTCGGGCATCAATGTCGAACGTCATCTGGTCAAGATCTACACCGTCGCGTCGCTTCTGGCCGCGCTGGCCGGGATCGTTGTCGCCGCGCGCGGCCAGACCGCCCAGGCCGGCATGGGAATGATGTACGAGCTTGACGCCATCGCCATGGCGGTGATCGGCGGCACCTCGCTGACCGGCGGGCGGGGCTCCATCATCGGTACCTCGATCGGCATGATCATCTTCGGCGTCATCATCTCGGGCTTCACCTTCCTCAGGCTCGACGCCTACTATCAGGAGATGATCAAGGGCGTGATCATCGTCGCCGCCGTTGTCGCCGATACCTACCGTCAGCAGAAGAAGGTGAAGAAATCCTGATGGGCTCCGCGGCGGCCCCTCCCGCCGCCGCGGAAATTTCAACCAGATCGCATGAGGTTCGTTGCGATGAAGACCAGACTGAAACTGACCGCCTGCGCCGCAGCGCTGGTGCTTGCCGGGCAGGCGGTGCAGGCCGAAACGCGCGTCGGCGTGTCGATGACCAGCTTCGACAACCCGTTCCTGACCATCCTGCTGAACGGCATCCGGGCCGAGGGCGAAAAGCACGACGATCTGATCCTTGTGGTCGAGGATGCGCAGCTCGACGTGGCCAGACAGCTCAACCAGGTGCAGAACATGGTTGCCAACGGGGTCGACGCCATTGTGGTGAACCCGGTCGACGGCGCGGCGACCCCGCCGATGACGCAGCTTGCCGTCGATGCGGGCATTCCCATCGTCTATGTCAACCACCCGCCCCTGGAACACGAGAACATGCCGGCGGGTTCCAGCTTCGTCGGTTCGAACGAGGTCGATTCCGGTACGATGCAGACCCGCGCGGTCTGTGACATGCTGGGCGGGCAGGGCAAGGTTCTGGTGCTGATGGGGCCGCTGGAAAACGAGGCGTCGATGATCCGGACCAGGGATATCGAGGAGGTGATCGCCGCCGAGCCCTGCACCGGAATGGAGATCGTCGACCGGCAGGTCGGCAACTGGAACCGCACCCAGGGCGCGGATCTGACCACCAACTGGCTGACATCGGGCATCGAGTTCGACGCCATCATCTCGAACAACGATGAAATGGCGATCGGCGCGATACAGGCACTGAGATCGGCCGGTGTACCGATGGATAAGGTGATCGTCGCCGGCATCGATGCCACACCCGACGGGCTGGCTGCGATGGAGGCCGGCGATCTCGACATCACGGTTTTCCAGAACGCCACCCGTCAGGGCGAGGTTGCGCTGCAAACCGCCCTTTCGATGGCCGGCGGCGCCGAGGCCGAGGGCAACATATGGGTGCCGTTCGAACCCGTCACGCAAGAGAACATGCAGAACTACAAGTAACCGTGTCGGAACCGGGCGTGCGGCGCCCGGCACGCTCCCGTTCAAAGCCGGCCTTCACGGTGCAGCGCATCGAACGGAGTGGGTTTGCCTGATGAAAGGAATGACCGATGAAGTACACGCTCGATCCGCACATGATCCGCCATCTGTCGCTTGAGGACACCTGCCGCAAGGTGGCCGAGCTTGGCTACGACTATATCGAACTGTCGCCGCGCCCCGACTTTCTGTCGTGGTGGACCCGGCCCAAGGTCTATCCCGAACGGGTTGCCGGTTTCAAGAAGGCGCTCAAGGATCACGGCGTTGGCCTTGCCACGCTGCAACCCATGTATCGCTGGGCCAGCCCCTATCCCGATGAATGGGAAGTGGCGATCGAGAACTGGAAACGCGCCATCGAGATCGCGGTCGAGATGGATTGCCCGATGTTCGTCTCCGAATTCGGCCGGGGCGGATCGCCTGATCGCAGCCTGAACGACCGCTCGGGCCTGCACCGTCCCGAAACCTGCGAAGCGCAGTTCTTCCGCGCAATGGATATTCTGGTCCCAATTCTGGAGCGCGAAGGCCTGACCCTGTCGCTTGAGGCCCATCCAGAGGACTGGCTTGAGGAAATCGTCCCGGCCATGGAGATCATCAAGACGATCAACTCCAAGGCGGTCAGAGCGTCGTTTATCGCGCCGCATACCTTCTTCTATGGTCCGGACATGGTGGCAAATCTGCGTGCGACACAAGGATATCTGGTCCATGTTCGGCTGGCCGATACCTACGATCACAACAAATCGTCGCAACTGCGCTATATCGTGAACCCGCCCGGTGCGCAGGTCCGCGTGCATCAGCACATGGATTTCGGCGAGGGCGAGATCGACTGGGATATCTTCTTCGCCACGCTGGCCGAGATGAAGTTCGACGGTGTGCTGTCGAACTGCGTATTCGGCTGGGAAGACCGGGCCGAGGACAGCGCCCGTTTCATGCTGGCCGAGAGCAAACGCTACGTCGACAAATACTTCAACTGAGGAACAGACAATGACTGTCAAGATTGGCGTCATCGGGACCGGCATGATCGGCCGGGACCATACGCGGCGCATCCAGCAGGTGCTGGCCGGCGCCGAGGTCGTCGCGCTGAGCGATGTGAATGCGGACAGCGCCCGCGCCGTTCAGGCGGATCTTGCGCCCGCCGCCACAGTCCATGCCACCGGGCAGGAACTGATTGCGGCGCCCGAGGTCGGGGCGGTTCTCGTTACCTCGTGGGGTGATACGCACGAGGAATACGTTTTGGCCGCCATTGCCGCCGGTAAGCCGTGCTTCTGCGAAAAGCCGCTGGCAACGACCGCCGCCGGCGCGAAACGCATCGTCGATGCCGAGGTGGCGCATGGTGCGCGCCTTGTCCAGGTGGGCTTCATGCGCCGGTACGATGCCGGCTACCGGATGCTGAAAGAAGCGGTCGACAACGCAATCGGTGCACCGCTGATGATCCACGCCGCGCACCGCAACCCGACGGTGCCCGAGCAGTACATCACCCCGATGGCCATTCACGACACGCTCATCCACGAAATCGACGTGTTCCGCTGGCTGCTCGACGACGATTACGTCTCGGCGCAGGTGGTGTTCCCGCGCAGGTCGAAACACGCGCATGCCCGGGTCGCCGATCCGCAGGTCGTGCTGCTGGAAACGCGCAAGGGCGTCCGTATCGATGTCGAGATCTTCGTCAACTGCCGGTACGGGTACGACATCCAGTGCCAGGTGGTCGGAGAAGAGGGCGTGGCCTATCTGCCCGAGCCGCTGGCGATTGTCATGCGCCGGGACGCACATCTGCAAAACGCCATCCTGACCGACTGGAAGGATCGATTCGTCGACAGCTACGATGTGGAACTGAAGGATTTTGTCGAGGCGGCCGCCCGGGGCACTGCCTCCGGCCCGGGCAGCTGGGACGGTTACGTTGCGGCCATCTCGTCGGACGCCTGCGTCGAGGCGCAGGAGAAATCCGGCCAGATCGTTCCGATTTCGCTGCCGGATCGTCCGGCGCTCTATGACTGAGGTGTGTACGATGCGTTTTGCCATCAACCATATTTCCGCGCCCGGGCAATCGCTTACCGACTTCTTCGCCATGGTCCGGCGGCTCGGTGTGACCGAGGTCGAGATTCGCAACGACATCCCCGATGTGGTGGGCACGATGGATCCGGCCGATGTGCGCGCCGAAGCCGAACGCCAGGGCATCACCATCCTGTTGATCAACGCGCTCTACCCGTTCAACGTCTGGTCGGGCGACCTGCCCGAACGTGCGGTCGCCATGGCCGATTACGCGCAGGCGGCGGGTGCGAAGGCGCTGGTCATGTGCCCGCTGAATGACGGCAATCAGGTGGATTTCGACGATCTGGTCGAGGCGCTCACCAACATGAAGCCGATCCTCGAGGAACGCGGCCTGACCGGGCTGGTCGAACCGCTGGGCTTTCCCGTCTCGTCGATGCGCACCAAATCATTGGCGATCGAGGCGATCCGGGCAGCCGGTGGCGAGGGTGTCTACAAGCTGATGCACGACACCTTCCACCATCATCTGGCCGGCGAGACCGAGCTCTTTCCCGAATGGACCGGTCTGGTGCATATTTCGGGCGTGGTCGATCCCGATGTCGCGGTCGATGACATGCTCGATGCGCATCGGGTGCTGGTCGATGCCGGCGACCGTCTGGAGAACATCCCGCAGGTCAGGGCGCTGCGCACCGCCGGATACGACGGGGCGTTCTCGTTCGAGCCCTTCGCCGAGGAGGTCCACAACCTTGCCGACCCCGAGGCCGCGCTGAAGGGCAGCATGGACTTTGTAAGGGCACAGGTTTGAACATCCGGGCGGGCGCCAGGGCGTCCGCCCGAACGACAGGGGATTGGGGATGAAGACACTTGATGTAATCACGATTGGCCGTTCGTCGGTCGACCTCTATGGCGACCAGATCGGCGGCCGGCTCGAGGATATGGGGTCGTTTTCCAAATATATCGGCGGAAGTCCGACGAATATCGCCTGCGGCGCGGCGCGGCTGGGGCTGAAATCGGCGGTGATAACGCGCGTCGGCGACGAGCATATGGGCCGGTTCATCCGCGAGCAGCTTGTGCGCGAGCATGTCGATGTGCGCGGTGTCGCAACCGACCCCGCGCGCCTGACGGCGCTGGTTCTGCTGGGAATTCGCGACGAGGATCAGTTTCCGCTGATCTTCTATCGCGAGAATTGCGCCGACATGGCGCTGAGCGAGGATGACATCGACGAGAGCCTGATCGCCGAATCGCGTGCGGTGCTGGCGACGGGCACCCACCTGAGCCACCGGCAGACCGAAGCGGCGGTGCTGAAGGCGCTCGAACTGGCGCGCAAGCACGGCGCGCGCACGGCGCTGGATATCGACTATCGCCCGAACCTCTGGGGCGTGGCCGGCCACGGCGAGGGCGAGAGCCGCTTTGTCGAAAGCGCCAAGGTCACCGAAAAGCTGCAATCGACCTTGCATTTCTTCGATTTGATCGTCGGTACCGAAGAGGAGTTCCATATCGCCGGCGGCAGCACCGATACGCTGGCGGCGCTGCGCGCGGTGCGCAGGGTCAGCGGTGCGACGCTGGTCTGCAAGCGCGGCGCAAAGGGTGCGACGGCCTTTACCGGGGCGATCCCGGACTCGCTCGACGAGGGCGAAAGCGGCCCGGGTTTCCCGATCGAGGTGTTCAACGTGCTCGGAGCGGGCGACGGGTTCTTCTCCGGCCTGCTGAAAGGCTGGCTGGACGATGAGGACTGGCCCACCGCGCTGAAATACGCCAACGCCTGCGGTGCGTTTGCGGTCAGCCGGCACGGCTGCACGCCGTCCTATCCCAGCCTGACCGAGCTTGAGTTCTTTCTCGACCGTGGCATCCTGCGCCCGGATCTGCGCAACGATGCGGAACTGGAACAGATCCACTGGTCGACCACGCGGCACAGCCGCAGCGGTGGCGACTGGTCGACGATGCGGGTCTTTGCCTTCGACCACCGGATGCAACTGGAAGAAATGGAGGGCTACACGCTGGCCAGGGGCGGCGCCTTCAAGGAGCTCTGCCTGCGTGCGGCGCTTCGGGTCGCCGACGGACGGCCGGGCTACGGCATCCTGTGCGACAGCCGCATCGGCCGCAACGCGCTCTACGCCGCATCGGGGACCGGCCTGTGGATCGGGCGACCCTGCGAATGGCCGGGATCGCGCCCGCTCGAACTCGAGCCCGAGCTTGGCCTCGATTGCGGCGGGCTGGTCCAGTGGGCGCGCGAGGACGTGGTAAAGGTGCTCTGCTTCTGTCATCCCACCGATGACGAAACGATGCGCGCGCGGCAGGTGGCCACGGTCAGGCGGCTGTTTCAGGCGGCGCGGCGCAACTCGCTGGAATTCCTGCTCGAGATCATCCCGTCCAAGGTCGGGCCGATGAACACCATGGCGACGGCAACGCTGATCCGGCAGTTCTACGATGCCGGCATCTATCCCGACTGGTGGAAGCTGGAACCGATGAGCGACAGGGCGGCGTGGGAAAGCGCCATCGCCGCCATCGAGGATAACGACCGCCACACGCGCGGCATCGTCGTGCTGGGGCTCGACGCGCCCGAGGGCGAGCTTGCCGCGAGCTTCGCGACGGCGGCCGGTTTCGATCTGGTCAAGGGGTTCGCGGTCGGGCGTACCATCTTCGGCGATGTGGCGCGCGGCTGGTTCAGGGGCGATATCGCCGATGGCGAAGCCGTGGCGCAGATGGCGGCGCGCTATGCGCGGCTTTGCGAGATCTGGGACGAGGCGCGGCAAACCGCCGGGGGGGCGCAATGAAAACGATACGGTTGACGGCCGCACAGGCCATGGTGCGCTGGCTTTCGGTGCAGATGACCGAAGATGGCGAACGCTTCATCGAGGGCGTCTGGGCGATCTTCGGCCACGGCAACGTGGCCGGGCTGGGCGAGGCGCTGCACGGCATCGGCGAGGCCCTGCCCACATGGCGGGGGCAGAACGAGCAGACCATGGCCCATGCCGCCGTCGCCTATGCCAAGGGCAGGGCGCGGCGGCGGGCGCAGGCGGTGACCGCCTCGATCGGGCCGGGATCGACCAACATGGTGACTGCGGCTGCGCTGGCCCATGTCAACCGGCTGCCGGTGCTGTTCATCGCCGGTGACGTGTTCGCCAACCGCCGGCCGGATCCGGTGTTGCAGCAGGTCGAGGATTTCGACGACGGCACGGTCAGCGCCAACGATTGCTTCCGTCCGGTGGTGCGCTATTTCGATCGCATCATGCGACCCGAACACCTGTTGACGGCGCTGCCACGCGCGCTGCGCGTCATGACCGATCCGGCGGATTGCGGGCCCGCCTGCATCGCCTTCTGTCAGGATGTCCAGGCCGAGGCCCATGACTGGCCGGAAGAGTTCTTCGCGCCGCGCGTCTGGCGCATCCGCCGCCCCGAACCCGACGCGGCGGAACTGGCCGAGGTGGCCCAACTGATCCGCGACGCAAGATCGCCGGTCATCGTCGCCGGCGGCGGGGTGATTTATTCGGGTGCCGAAGACGCGTTGGGCGATTTTGCCACCCGCCACAACATCCCGGTGATCGAGACCCAGGCCGGCAAGTCGGCGCTGCCGCAGGCGCACGGAATGAACTACGGCGCCAGCGGGGTTGACGGGTCGGCGGCGGCGAACCGGGTTGCGGCCGGTGCCGATCTGATCATCGGGGTCGGAACGCGCCTGCAGGATTTCACCACCGGCTCGCGCACCCTGTTCCCGCAGGCAACGCTCGTCAGCATCAACGTGCAGCCCTACGATGCGGCCAAGCATGGCGCGGCGGGGCTGGTCTCGGATGCCAGGGTCGCGCTCGAACGGCTGACTACGGTGCTGGAAAGCCACCGCGCCGGGGCCGCCGATCCGGCGGTACGCACCGCGTGGCTGGAAGCTGTCGATGCGCATTGTGCCGCGCCGGGCGATACCAACGCGCTGCCCACCGACGCGCAGGTGATCGGCGCGGTTCAGCGGGCGTCGACCGAGGCGGCGGTGGCCATGTGCGCCGCCGGCACCATGCCCGGCGCCCTGAAGCTTCTGTGGCAGCCGTCGCGGGGCGGATACCACCTGGAATACGGCTACAGCTGCATGGGATACGAGGTTGCCGGCGCGATGGGGCTGAAGCTGGCCCTGCCCGAGCGCGAGGTGATCTGCTTCGTCGGTGACGGCAGTTACATGATGGCCAACAGCGAGCTTGCGACCGCCGTCATGCGACGCATCCCCTTCACCGTGGTGCTGACCGACAACCGGGGCTATGGCTGCATCAATCGGTTGCAGCAGGGCTGCGGCGGCGAGCAGTTCAACAACATGTACAAGGATTGCAACATCGAAACCCAGCCGCAGATAGATTTTGTTGCCCATGCCGGCGCGATGGGCGCTCATGCGGTCAAGGCGCAGGGGATCGACGACCTCGAGGCGCTGGTCGCGGCGGCACGCGGCCGCGACATTCCCACCGTGATTGTCATCGACACCACCGCCGAACCGGGTCCGGGCGACGGGCTGGAAGGCGCCGGTCACTTCTGGGACGTTGCGGTACCCGAGGTCGGCGATACGGAAAAACTGAAACACGCCTACGCGCAGTACCTGCGGGATGTCGCGCGGCAGAGCCTTGTCAACTGAGGAGCAGGTGATGATCCTTTACGGCACCAACCCGATCGCATGGACCAATGACGACGATTTCAGCATCGGCGCCCATCTGACGCTGGACGATTGCCTGTCGGATTGCCGCGAGATCGGCTTCGACGGTATCGAAAAGGGGCATCTGATGCCCGACGACGGCGCCGAACTGAAGGCCTGCCTGGGCGAATACGGCCTGCGCTTTGCCGCCGGCTGGCATTCGACCAACCTTCTGGTGAACGATATCGACACGGAAAAGGCCGCCCTGCAAAAGTTCATCGACATGACCAGGGCGGCGGGCGGCGATCACATCAACGCCTGCGAATGCTCCAACACCGTGCACGGCAACGACAATGTGCCGGTAAACGACCGCGCGATCATGACCGATGCGCAGTGGCACCGTTTCTCGACCGGCTACGAGGAGCTTTCGCGCTTCGCGCAGGATCAGGGCGTCAGGATGGGCTATCACCATCACATGGGCACCATCATCGAAAGCGCCGCCGATATCGACCGGTTCATGGAAATGGCCGGCCCCTGCACGCGGCTGCTGCTGGACACCGGGCATGCGTATTTCGGTGGCGCCGATCCGGCCGAGGTGGCGCGCAGGTACATGGGCAGGGTTACCCATATCCACGCCAAGAACATCCGCCCCGGGATCATGCAAGAAGTACGCGAACAGAACCTGAGCTTCCTCGAAGGTGTCCGGCGCGGGGTCTTCACCGTTCCCGGCGATCCCGAGGGCTGCGTGGACTTTCCGCCAGTGCTGCGAATCGCCGCCGAACACGGCTATCAGGGCTGGCTGGTGATCGAGGCCGAGCAGGACAGCGCCGTGCGCAATCCGCTCCATTATCAGCGCATGGGCTTCAACGCATTGCGCGACATGGCACGCGAAGCCGGGCTCGACACGGCCGTTGCCGCATGAGGCGGCCACTGCTCGACCTGCAACAGGAGTTCTACCGCCCCCTGTGGATCCGGGTGACGATCGTCGTCCTGTGCCTCGGCTGGGGGGCAGTCGAATTCATCTCGGGCGCGCCCTTCTGGGGTGTGGTGTTCGGTGGGATCGGCCTGTTCGCCGCGCATCAGTTCTTTATCGCCTTCGATCCCGAAAAGCCGGACGAACCCGAAAACGACGAGGAAAAGCAATGAGCGCCCTTCTGCGAAAACCCTTCGGAACCCATGGCAAGGTGCACCAGATCACGCCGCAGGATGCGGGGTGGCGCCATGTCGGTTTCTCGCTCTACCGGCTGCGCGCCGGCGACAGCGCCGCCGAGGCGACCGGCGATCGCGAGGTGATCCTGGTCATGGTCGAGGGCAAGGCGGCATTCCGGGCCGCCGGGCAGGACTGGGGCGTGCTGGGCGAGCGGATGGACGTTTTCGAACGGACGCCGCCGCATTGTCTCTATGTCCCGGGCGGGCAGGAGTGGCAGGCGGTTGCCGAGACCGATTGCACCATCGCCGTCTGCTCCGCCCCGGGGACCGGCGGGCATGCGGCGCGGCGCATCGGACCCGACGGCATCGCCCTGACGACGCGGGGCAGGGGCACCAACACCCGCCACATCAACAACATCGCCATGGAGGCCGAGGATTATGCCGACAACCTGCTGGTGACCGAGGTCTTCACGCCGGCCGGGCACTGGTCTTCCTATCCCAGTCACCGCCATGACGAGGACGATTTTCCCCGCATCACCTATCTCGAGGAAACCTACTATCATCGCCTGAAACCCGCCGACGGCTGGGCGGTCCAGCGCGTCTATACCGACGACGGCACGCTGGACGAGATCATGGCGGTAAAGGATGGCGATGTGGTGCTGGTTCCGCGCGGTCATCATCCCTGCGGCGCGCCCTACGGGTTCGATCTCTACTACCTGAACGTCATGGCCGGCCCGCGCCGCAACTGGCGCTTCGTCCCCGCGCCGGAGGTCGAATGGATCCTGGAAAGGGACGCATAGAACCCGGCGGCAGATGGCTCGATGTATCCACTTAATAAACGCCCGATACCTGTTCAATTTCCCCGAACCACCTCTCGAAGGTGGCTCTAGAACGGAATTTCGTCGTCGATGTCGGAGCGGCCGCCCGATGGCGCGCCGCTGTCGTATCCGCCGCCGCCATAGCCGCCGCGGTCGTCATATCCGCCGCCGCCGCCGCTGGCTCCGCCTTCGCCGCGGCTGTCGAGAAGCGTCAGTTCGCTGCGGTAGGGGCGCAGCACGATCTCGGTGGTGTATCGGTCCTGGCCGGACTGATCCTGCCATTTGCGCGTCTCGAGCTGGCCTTCGATATAGACCTTGGAGCCCTTGCGCAGGTATTGTTCGGCGATGCGGGCAAGCGGCTCGGAGAATATCGCAACCGAATGCCATTCGGTCCGTTCGCGGCGTTCGCCGGTGTTGCGGTCTTTCCAGTTCTCGGAGGTGGCGATGCGGAGATTGCACACCTTGCCGCCGTTCTGAAAGGTCCTGACCTCCGGGTCGCGCCCCAGATTGCCGATGAGGATCACCTTGTTCACCGATCCGGCCATGTACTGCTCCTATATCCTGTTGCGATCCTGCATCGGTTTCCCCTGCCAGTGGCATCGTCACACGATGTCCGAATGGTTAAAAACCGCCTAATTTTCAAACTGAGGCTTCCGTGCACTGGCGCGCCCTGGGAATCTTCCTATACTGCGCGCCAACGAAACAAAAGGGACAGTCTGGACGGATGCTGAGGCTTGTCGGAGCAGCGATGGTCGCGGCCGTCTTGGTGGTGGTAGCCAATTCGCCGGTGAATGCGGAAACGACTGTGTCGTCGAAGGCGCGCGTCAAGCTGTTCGCGAAGCAGACGCGCCTGCTCGACGACCGGGCATCCAAGCAATACGAGTTTTCGGCAAGGCTTCAGCCCGGTTCGGCGCGCGAGGCGGTTTCGCTGGCCTCGGTGCCCAACTATCGCGGCCGCTACAAGGGCGAATACCTGCCTGTCGCCAAGGCAGCCGCCCGCAAGCATGGTGTGCCCGAAGACCTGTTCCTGCGCCTCGTGCAGCAGGAAAGCGGCTGGTATGCCGGGGCGCGGTCGCACAAGGGAGCGATCGGGCTGGCGCAACTGATGCCCGAAACCGCCGCCAAGCTGCGGGTCAATCCGCACGATCCGAAGGAAAACCTCGATGGCGGGGCGCGCTACCTGCGGATGATGTACGACCGGTACGGCAACTGGCGGTTGGCGCTGGCGGCGTACAATGCCGGTCCGGGGGCGGTCGACAAATACGGCGGCGTGCCGCCCTACAGCGAAACCAAGACCTACGTTCGCAAGATCTGGGGAAGCTGACCTGCGGCCAGATGTCCGACCCAAATAGTCGGAAAGAACCGCGCAGCGTGTTTTCTCCCGCGTTCCGGAAACGTATCAGTGGTTCGAATTCGGCAATCGTGCAGAGGAACCCTGATGTTGGCACCTGTATCGCGCGGAATGGCGCTGGCTTTCGTCCCGCTGGCGATTCTCGCCGCAGCAAGCGGCAATGCGGCCGATCCCGCCTTTGGCACGCCCGAGGAACTGGGCGCGGCGTTCTTTTTCGATACCGCCCTTTCGATGAACCGCACACAGGCCTGCGCGACCTGCCACGACCCCGCGACCGGGTTCGCCGATGCCCGGGGCGAAGGGGTGGCCGGGGCGGTCTCGCTTGGCGATGACGGGGAAAGCCTCGGCGACCGCAATGCGCCGACGGCGAGCTATGCCATGTACTCGCCCGGCTTTCACTACGACGAGCAGGCCGCCAGATGGAAGGGTGGGCAATTCCTCGACGGGCGCGAGGCCGATCTGACCGGGCAGGCCGGCGGGCCGCCGCTCAATCCCATCGAGATGGGCATGCCCGACAAGGCGAGCGTCGTCGCCCGGCTGCGGGAGAACCCCGATTATGTGGCCTCGATGCAGGCGCTGTTCGGTGACGACCTGTTCGACGATACCGAACGCGCCTATGCCGCGATGACCGGGAGTCTTGCCTCCTTCGAGCGGACGGAAGAGTTCGCGCCGTTCGATTCGAAATACGACCGCTATCTGCGCGGAGAGGCAAAGCTGACCGATCAGGAGGAACTGGGCCGGGTACTGTTCTTTTCCGAGCAGTTCACCAACTGCAATCTCTGCCACCAGTTGGGGCGCAGCCAGATCGACCCGCAGGAGACCTTCAGCAATTACGAATACCACAATATCGGCGTGCCCGAGAATGCCGCCCTGCGGGCGATAAACGGGGTCGCGGCGGATTTTGTCGATACCGGACTGCTGATGAACCCGGCGGTGAGCGACCCGGCCGAAGCGGGCAGGTTCAAGGTGCCCACATTGCGCAACGTGGCCGTCACCGGTCCCTATATGCACAACGGCGTGTTCAGCGACCTGCGGACGGTGATCCTGTTTTACGACAAGTACAATTCGCGCAACGAGGCCCGGCAGATCAACCCGGAAACCGGCGCCGCGTGGGGGCCGCCCGAAGTGGACGGAACGCTGTCGATGAAAGAGCTGGAAACCGGCCCGGCGCTCGACGATCAACGGGTCGACGCGCTGGTCGCCTTCCTGAAAACGCTGACCGACGCGCGCTATGAGGACATGATCGCCCCCTGACCGGTGCAGCGGGGGCACCTGATGCACAAGCCGCCCTGCCTTGTGCGGGGTGCGGCCGGTCGCTGTAACTGCCCGGCTTATCGCCTTAGAAAATAATGGTATTGTTCCTTTGTGGGTGAACCCCTTATCCTCGCCCCGACGGCACCGGCCCGGATGATTCGACGGGCAGGGTGACGCAACGGGAGGAAATACCATGCAAGATTTCGGCAAGGGCTGGTCCCGCCGTTCGTTTCTCAGGTCCGGTGTGGCGCTTGGTGCCGGCATGTTCGCGGCACCGTCGCTGGCGCAGTCGCTGGCGTTCGGCGCCGCATCCGGGGAACTGCCACCCGCCGACGGGCCGGTGCGCTGGCTCGACAGCGGCGACACCAAGGGGGTTTTCCTGAAACGGGCGCTGGCGGAATACGGGCAGGCGCGCGGTGTCGATGTGGTCTACGACGGTTTGCCGTGGAACGAGATCGCCACCGTGCTGCCGCTCGGCATCCGCAACGGCTCGGCGCCCGATACCTTCTGCCTGCCCAACGGGATGGAGCCGTCGGTGGCGCTGGCCGAGGGCTGGATCCAGCCGATCGAGGAGCACATCCCCGATTTTGAAACCTGGAGGCAGGCGTTCCCCGACGGCGCCTTTGTCGAGGGCATCAACGTGTTCGGCGGCAAGACCTATGGTTTCCCGTTCTCGTCCGAGCGCCGGTTCAACAACGCGCTGCTGTTCGACCGCAAGATGATGGACGAGGCCGGATACGGCCACATCGGCGCCGACCGGGCGCTGACCTTCGACGAAATGCGCGATGCGGCGAGGAAGATCACCGAAAACGCCGGCGGCCGCGCCTTTGGCTTCATCATCGGTGGCAACCAGCTTGGCCGCTGGGGCAACACCGCCACCATGCTGGCGCAGCGCGGCGGGGCGACGGTCGGCTCGAACGGCCTGCTCGAAGGCATGGACATGATGACCGGAGAATTCGTCTATGGCGGCGACGAATACGTCGCCGGGGTCGAACTGCTGCTGGCGCTGCGCGACGACGGGTCGGTATTTCCCGGCGTGCTGACCATCAACGCGCCGCAGGCGCGCGAGTTCATCACCCAGGGTGCCGCCGGCATGATCGTTCAGGGCCCGTGGAACATTCCCATCTGGGAGGCCAACGCGCCCCATTTCGATTTCGGCGTGTCGCCGGGCCCGGCGCCCGATGAAAGCGGGCTGGGCAACAGCGTCTGGGTACTGCAGCTTCCCAACACCGGCAACATGATGTGGCTCAACGCGGCGGCCAGAAACGCGGCCTATGTCGGCGATTTCTTCCACTGGCTCGGCTCGCTTGACGGGCAGGTGGCCTATGCCAACGTTGCCAGTTGCGCCGATCCGGCGATCTTCCCCGAAACGGTCAAGCTGGTCGATCTGAGCGCGCGCGCGGTGGCGATGCTGGAGATGGCCGGGAAATACGTGCGCATCGCGCCCAACCCCTTTGTGCGCAATCCCGATCTGGCAGCGGTTGCCGCCGCCTATGTCGACCCGACGCCGAATCTGGCGCAGGCGGTGCAGGGGCTGTTCGCCGGGCAACTCAGCGATGTGCGGGGCACGCTCGGCAAGGTCGCCGATGCCCGCAACAAGGCGCTCGACGATGCGATTGCCAAGGCCAGGGCCGGCGGCGCCAATGTCAGCCGCGACGATTTCGCGTTCCAGGGCGTGTGGACACCGGCGGCCGATTTCGGCCCCGCCGATTACGCAAAGCTCTGAGGCCGGTGCGATCGAGGCGTGGCCGCCGGGCGGCGGCCGCGCGTTTTCCGGTCCGGGATGCGGCGTACAGACCCGCGCGGACCACCGAGGAGGGCGGGGCCGATGTCCACGCGCATTGATCTGGCGAATGCCGCCAAGGCCCGGAGCGCTCCGCCGCTGCGGGATCGCATGTGGGCGTCGCGTACCGATTATCTGTTTCTGGTTCCCGGTCTGCTGATCTTCGGTGCCTTCATCTTCTGGCCGCTGATCGCCTCGTTCTATTACTCGACCCTCAACTGGACCGGCTTCGGCGCCAATTCCGAATATGTCGGGCTTGCCAATTACCGCGAACTGCTGCGCGACGAGTTCTTCTATTCCGCGCTCGGGCGGTCGTTCCTGTTCATGCTGGCCACGGTGCCGTTCCAGATGCTGCTGAGCCTTGTGCTGGCAATCGTGCTCAACAACAAGCTGCTCAAACTGTCGACGTTGTTCCGCGCGATGATCTTCCTGCCGGTGGTTTCGCCCGTGGCCGTCATCGGCATTGTCTGGGTGCTGATGCTGAGCCCGTTCAACGGGCCGATCAACGGATTCCTTCTGGACGGCCATATCATTGCGCGGGCGATAGATTTTCTCGGCTCGCCGCAGCTTGTCCTGTGGACGCTCGCCGCGATCTTCGTCTGGAAATGGACGGGGATCACGCTGGTCTACTGGCTGGCGGCGCTTCAGACCGTGCCGGACGAGTTGTACGAGGCGGCAAGGCTGGACGGGGTGAAGCCCTGGCAGGTGCTGATCTACATGGTTCTGCCCATTGTCGCGCCCTTTGCCGTTGTCATCGGGCTCATCTCGGCGATTTCCGCGCTCAACGTCTTTCCGCTGATCCAGGCGACGACCGGGGGAGGGCCGTATTTCTCGTCCGAGGTGATGGAGGTCTATATCTTCCGCACCGCCTTTGCCCCCGCTTCGGGCCAGTTTCCGCGGCTGGGCTACGCATCGGCCGCCGGTGTTCTCTTCGGTCTGGTCATCATGGGGCTGACGGTATTGCAGGCCATCGCGGTGCGCCGCGTCCGCCGCAAGGAGGGTTGAGATGTCAGACGCAGCGCTTTCCCCGCCCGTCCGGCGCGACAGCTTTCTCACCCCCCGGCGCAGGCGGTTCCTGACATCGGTGGTTCTGGCGGCGATATGCGCGGTCTGGGTCTATCCGCTGGTATGGATGATCGCCGCCTCGTTCAAGCCGAACAGCGAATTGTTCATGAACACCGGCCTGATCCCCGACAATCCGACGCTCGAAAACTACACGCGCGCCTGGACCGAGGCGAACATCCAGCGCTACTTCTTCAACACGCTGTTCGTGACCGTCGGCTCGGTTGTGCTGACAACCTGCTCGGCGGCGCTGATGGGCTATGTGCTGGGCCGCCGGCCGCTGCCGGGAAAGTGGTTCCTGATGGGGCTGATGGTCTTTACCCTGTTCATCCCGCAGGGATATACGATCATCCCGGTGTTCGAACTGCTGACGACCCTCGGGCTTGGCCAGTCGCTCTGGGGGTTGATGTTTGCCACCTGCGGCCATTCCATCGTCGTGTTCACGCTGCTTTTCGCCGGCTATTTCGCGCAGATTCCAAAGGAGCTGGACGAGGCCAGCCGGATGGACGGGGTCGGTCCGGTCAGAACCTTCTGGTTCGTGATGCTGCCGCTGGCCAGGCCCATCGTCGTCACGGTAGTGGTGATGCAGTCGCTTCAGGCATGGAACGATTTTCTGCTGCCGCTTGTCATCACGCTGGCCAACCCCGAAATGCGCACGCTTTCGGTTGGCATCTATTCGTTCAAGGGAGAGCATTTTGTCGACTGGGGCGGTATGACCGCCGCCTCGACGGTTGCCATCGTGCCGATCATCCTGCTTTTCCTTTTCTTGCAACGGTACTTCATCGACGGCCTTGCCGGTGCGGTGAAGGGCTGAGACCGGAGTGGGCGCATGTCTGGTGTGAAACTGACCGATGTCACCAAGAGCTTTGGCCTGATTAATGTCATCCGCGGTGTCGATATCGAGATCGACGAGGGCGAGTTCTGCGTATTCGTCGGCCCGTCGGGTTGCGGCAAATCCACCCTGCTGCGGCTGATCGCCGGGCTGGAAGAGATCACTGCGGGCGAGATCGCCATCGGCGGGCGCCGGGTGAACGATGTCGATGCCTCGCAGCGTGGTACGGCGATGGTGTTCCAGACCTATGCGCTCTATCCCCACATGACGGTCGAGCGGAACATGGGGTTCGGCCTGCTGATGAACGGTGTCGACAAGGCTGTGGTGAAGGAGAAGGTCGTCAAGGCGGCGCGCATCCTCCAGATCGAGAAACTGCTCGACCGCAAGCCCCGGCAATTATCGGGCGGTCAGCGCCAGCGCGTCGCCATCGGCCGCGCCATCGTCCGCGATCCAGAGGTCTTCCTGTTCGACGAGCCGCTGTCGAACCTGGATGCCGAGTTGCGGGTGGCGACGCGGCTGGAGATCGCCAAGCTGCACCATACGCTGGAAGGCTCGACGATGATCTATGTCACGCACGATCAGGTCGAGGCGATGACGCTGGCCGACAAGATCGTCGTGCTGCGCGATGGCATGGTCGAGCAGGTTGGCCCGCCGATGGAGCTTTACGACCGGCCGGACAATATCTTCGTCGCCGGTTTCATCGGCAGCCCGAAAATGAATTTCATCGCGCTGAGCGATGGTGTCACGCCCGATGGCCATGCCGTCGACATCAGCGGTCCGGGATCGGAACGGACTGTCACGCTGGGCGTGCGCGCCGACAGCCTGCGCCCCGTCGCCGAAGGGAACGGGCAGGTGGTCGGCGCGGTCACGGTGGTCGAGCGGCTGGGCGATGCCGATTTCGTGCATTTCCGCACCCCCTGGGGGCAGGAGCTTGTCGCCCGCTTCGAACACGGTTCGGCCACCCGGGTCGGCGATCGGCTCGAACTGGGGCTGTCCGGAGCGGTTCACTATTTCGATATCGAAGGGCGCGCGCTGCGCGGCGTCATCACCCGCGACATGACCGGGGCGGTCGCCAATGCCTGAACACGGAGAGCGAAAGATGCGTCCCAACATCATCTTCATCATGTCCGACGATCACGCGGCGCGGGCGATTTCGGCCTATGGCGCGGGGATCAACCACACGCCGAATCTCGACCGGCTGGCGCACGAGGGCATGCGCCACGACGCGACCTATGTCACCAATTCGATCTGCACGCCGTCGCGCGCCGCGATCCTGACCGGCACCTATAACCATGTGAATTGCGTCACCACGCTCGACACCCATATCGACAACCGCTGGCCCAATGTCGCCAGGCACCTGCGTGCCGGCGGCTACCGTACCGCAATTTTCGGCAAGTGGCATCTGGGCGAAGGCCCGGCCCACCAGCCGGCCGGATTCGACGAATGGTGCGTGTTGCCGGGGCAGGGGGATTACTGGGATCCGGCCTTCATCGCGCCCGGGGGGCGCCGGCGCATTCCGGGCTACGCCACCGACATCATCACCGACATGTCGATCGATTTCATCGAACGGAACCGGGATGAACCGTTCTTCCTGATGTGCCACCACAAGGCGCCGCACCGCAACTGGCAGTATCACCCGCGCTACCGGCACCTGTGGGCCGACGAGGATGTGCCGCTGCCGCCGACCTTTGGCGATACCTATGAAAACCGCGCTGCCGCTGCGGCTGCGGCGAAGATGCGGGTGAAATCCGACATGCTGTGGGAGGATCTGGCGCTGGTGCAGCCCGAGGGCGGGGCCGATGTCGCCGGCGAGATGATGGTCGATCCATGGCCGATGCGAAAGGTTCCCGAACTGGCCGAGGGCGAGAGCATCACCGTGATCTGCGCCGAGACCGGGCGGAATTTCACCTTCGACGATCCCGGCGCCTTTGCCGAATTCAAATACCAGCGATACATGAAGCGCTACCTGCGCACGGTTCAGGCCATCGACGACGGCGTGGGCCGCATGCTGGACACGCTCGACCGGCTTGGCCTGACCGAAAACACGCTGGTGATCTATACCTCTGATCAGGGGTTTTTCCTTGGCGAGCACGGCTGGTTCGACAAGCGTTTCATGTACGAGGAAAGCTAGCAGATGCCGTTCCTGTGCCGCTATCCGGCGGCGATCACCGCCGGAAGCACTTCGCGCGATTTTGCCTGCAACGTCGATTTTGCCGCAACCTTCCTCGATTTCGCAGGGCTGCCCGTTCCCGGCTACATGCAGGGTGTCTCGATGCGCCCGGTGCTCGAGGGGCGCACACCAGACGACTGGGATCAACTCGCCTATCACCGCTACTGGATGCACAACGATATCATCCACGAAGCCTGGGCGCATTACGGTGTGCGCAACCGGCGCTACAAGCTGATATACTGGTACAACAAGGATCTGGGCCAGATCGGCGCGCGCGCCAACGATGCCCCGCCCGAATGGGAATTGTTCGATTGCGAGGCCGATCCCTGCGAATTGCTGAACCTTGCCGGCGATCCGGCCCACGCCGGCGTCTTCGCCGAGATGCTCGCCCTGCTCGACCGCAAGCAGGAGCAGATCGGCGACATACCCGAACATGACAGTGCCGAGGTGCTTGCGCAACTCGGGCAGCCGGCCTGAGGGGGCGGGAAGCGGATGGAACGACGGCCGAACATCCTGCTCATCACCACCGATCAGCAGCATTTCACCGCGCTGGGGGCGGTGAACGACCGGATATCCACCCCCAATCTCGACCGGCTCTGTCGTGTCGGCATGCGGTTCGACAGGGCCTATTGCGCAAGCCCCGTCTGCACGCCGTCGCGCGCCACGATCATCACCGGGCAATATCCATCGCACCACGGTGCATGGACCATCGGCGTGAACCTGTCGGAGGACCGCCAGACGCTTGGGCAGGTCCTGTCCGCTGCCGGCTACCGTACCGGGCTGATCGGCAAGGCGCATTTCCAGTCGCTCGCGCCACCATCGCTGGAAAGCCAGCCCATCCTGCGCGATCTAGATTTCTGGCGCGGTTTCAACGGGCCGTGGTACGGTTTCGATCATATCGAACTGGCCCGCAACCACGCCGACGAAAGCCATGTCGGCCAGCATTACGCATTGTGGATGGAAAGTAGGGGCTTTCCGGAATGGCGCGAGTATTTCCAGCCGCTGGCGGGTGAAAGCGCGGCGCATGCGCCGGCACTGCACCCCTCGGGGCATTACTGGGCGCGCGCGGGGCGGCACTGGGCCTTGCCGCAGGAACTGCACTATACCACCTGGACGGGCGAACGCAGCGCCGCCTTCATCGACGATAACGCCGACCGGCCGTTCTTTCTGTGGGCGAGCTTTCACGATCCGCATCCGCCCTATACAGTGCCCGAGCCCTGGGCCTCGATGTACGATCCCGACGACATGCAGCCGGGCCGTGTTTCGCCGGGCGAGCACGCGCGCAACGCGCCGCATTTCGCCATGACGCAGCAACCGGCCCCCGATTTCGGCGACTGGCACAAGCCGTTTGAGGCGCACGGCTGCTCCTCGCACCTCTACCCCGGGGAAGATCTGAAAAGGGATATGGCCGTCTATTACGGCATGGTGAGCTTTCTCGATGCCGAGATCGGCCGCCTCCTCGACCGGCTGGAGGCTCTGGGGCTGGCCGGCAACACGCTTGTCGTCTTCACCTCGGATCACGGCCATTTCCTCGGGCAGCACGGGCTGGTTGCCAAGGGGCCGTTCCATTACGAGGACATGCTGCGTGTCCCGTTCATTGCCGCCTGGCCGGGGCGCATTCCCGCCGGCGGGGCGCGCGATGCGATCCAGAGCCTGGTCGACCTGATGCCCACCTTCCTCGATGCGGCCGGGGTCGCCATTCCGGGGCAGGTGCAGGGGATGTCGCAGCTTTCCACCTGGCTGGGTGGCCCGGCGGTGCGTGACCACGCAATCTGCGAGAACCGGCACAACCCGGACATGCCGCATGTCACCAGCTATATCGAGCCCCGCTACAAGGTCAGCGTCTATCGCCGTGGCCCGTGGGGGGAACTGTTCGATCTGGAGGCAGACCCGGGAGAGTTGCGCAATCTCTGGGACGATCCGCAGAGCGAACCGGTCAAATGCGGAATGCTGCACCGCATGGTACAGGGGTTTCTTCAGGCCGAGCCAACGGAAAACCCGCGCGTCGCCCACGCCTGACACGGCCGGTACCGATGGTGCGCAGAGCATTGCGTGTGCCGCAACGGGGCACTATACGGTCACCCTAGGGCCGGTCTAGCTCAGCTGGTAGAGCACCGCATTTGTAATGCGATGGCCGGGGGTTCGAGTCCCTCGACCGGCACCATATGTGATCTTGCGGAATGAGCCCGTCACGGCGACAACCTCGTCACGCTACGGAAGGCGGCGCCAGTCTGTGCGTACAATGCCGTACACCCGCCCGGGACGATCGGCCGCGCTTCCGGTTCCGGGCATCGGTGCCTCCGAGTTGGGGAACTGTAGGGCGAAGCACTTGCCACGGGTGTTTGTGGCAGTTTCTCGTCTGGGGCATCTGCCCGGGCATGGGCCTGATATGGAGGGCGATTTACATTTTCGATGGAGCGGGTGAAGGGAATCGAACCCTCGTCTGGAGCTTGGGAAGCTCTCGCTCTGCCATTGAGCTACACCCGCGTGGCTTTGGCCAATATCATTCCCTCTGGCGAATCTTCAAGGCCAATCTGCTGGCCGGTGCGGAATGCTGTGAAGCGCGGCGAAAGCACCCGCCTGTCAGGCAGGATGTGCGGGCGGTTGGGGGATTGGCCCAGTGCGGAGAGGTGGCGTCTCTCTGCACAGGACGCGATTGGCCGGGCGGCGGGAAATCTCGGTGATGCGGAAAAGGTTGCTTGACGCCGCGGGCGCCGCACCCTAGAACGCCGCTCACGCCGCGCGGTGCGATGCATTTAGCGGCTTGCAGCGGGCGGTTGTAGCTCAGTTGGTTAGAGTACCGGCCTGTCACGCCGGGGGTCGCGGGTTCGAGCCCCGTCAACCGCGCCACCTTTTCCTGTCGAGACAACCGTCACTGCCGGACCGATGGCGCCGGGGTCTCTCGTTCCATCCGAAACCCGTGTCAGCCCGACAGGGCCGCCAGCACGCGTGCCCAGCTCCGGATGCCCTTGTGAAAGCTCTCGACGTCGTATTTCTCGTTCGGCGAGTGAATGGCGTCGTCGTCGTTGGCAAAGCCGATCAGCATCGAATCCATGCCGAGGATCGACTTGAAGTAATAGGCGACGGGAATCGACCCGCCCATGCCGACAAACACCGCCTCGCGGTTCCATTCGTCGGTCAGCGCCTGCCGGGCGGCGGCGAATTCGGGGCGCGAGGTATCCATCACCGCCGCCGGGGCGCCGTCCAGATCGCCCTGCCAGACGACCCTGGCATCGGTCGACAGGCGCGCCGCGACATGGGCGCGGATCTTGCGGCGTACCTCCGCCGGGTCCATGTCGCCAACCAGCCGACAGGTGATCTTGCAATGCGCCCGGGACGGGATCACCGTTTTCGACCCGGCGCCCTGATAGCCACCCCAGAGCCCGTTGACTTCGAGCGTCGGGCGCGCCCATTGCTGTTCGAGGGTCGAGTAACCCTTTTCCCCATGCGGCCCGGTGAACCCCACGCTTTCCAGATAGGTCTTTTCGTCGAAGCCGCAGCTTTCCCACTGGCGCTTCAGATCGTCGGAAATCTTGTGCACGCCATCGTAGAACCCTTCGACGGCAACGCGCCCGTCCGCGTCGTGAAACGTTTCCACGATGCGGGCGATTTCGTGCAGCGGATTGAGGGCGGGGCCGCCGTAGTGGCCCGAATGCAGGTCGATCCGTGGCCCTTCGATGACGAATTCGTCCTTGAGCATACCGCGCAGTTGCGAGGCGATGGAGGGCACGCCGGGGGCGACCATGCTGGTATCGCAGATCAGGACGATATCCCTTGTCAGTTCCCCGGAGTTTTCCCTGAGGAACGGGATGAGCGACGGCGAGCCGGATTCCTCCTCGCCCTCGAAGAAGAAGGAGATCTGCGCCGGCAGGCGGCCATGCACCGCCTTCCAGGCACGGCAGGCCTCGACAAAGGTCATGAGCTGGCCCTTGTCATCCGATGCGCCGCGGGCGCGGATCACTTGTCCGTGTTCGGTCTGCTGCAATTCCGGTTCGAAAGGTTCGCTGTTCCACTGGTCCAGAGGGTCGACCGGCTGCACGTCGTAATGGCCGTAAAACAGCAGCGACGGGCCGTCGCCATCGGCGTGGCCGACCACCATCGGCCGCCCCGGCGTCGGGCGTTTCGCGGCGTCGACCCCCAGCGACCTGAGGTCTCCGACCAGCCATTCGGCGGCGATTTCACAGGCTCCCGCATGGGCCGGATCGGTCGAGATCGACGGTATCCGGATCAGTTGCATCAGCCGGTCGAGCGCCCCGGGCAGGTCGGCATCTATCCGGTCGAGCACCGGGGAAAGGCGAGGGTCGGACATGGAGGACTCCCATCTGGAAACTGGCGCGACCCTAGCAGCGGGCGACGGACTGTCCAGAGCCGGACGCGCCGCTTGGGGCTGGCTTCGGCGCGGGGCAGGGGGTAGTGTCGGCGCAATCAGACTGGAGACCGATGATGCGCAAGACCGGACTGGCCATTGCCCTTGCCCTTCTGACGCCGGCGATCGCCCTCGCCCAGCCGGTGGAGAGCCGGGCGGCGAAGAAGATGCTGTTCAGCGAAAGGGGCGCCGAGGTTGTGGTTGCCGATGTCGATTTTCTGGACGATTCGGCAAAGACGGCGCTGAAGCAGGCGGCCGGCCAGATCCCCTATTACGGGGCGATCGCCGTTTCGCCGGGTGAGCCCACCTCGGCCAACCTCATGTCCACCATGGCGAATTTCCACACGTCCGAGGCGGCCTCGGCTGCGGCGCTGGCCAATTGCAACGCCCGGCGTACTTCGGGCGGGCCCTGCGTGGTGATCGCGACCGTCCTGCCAAAGCGTTACAGGCCCGAAGCGCTGACGATGTCGTTGCAGGCGACGCAGGCGTTCAACAAGCAGTACCGCAAGATGAAGGAACCCAAGGGCATGGCGATCTCGCCAACCGTCGGGGCCTATGGCTACGACCGTGGCGATGGCGGGCGGGCTATCTCGATCTGCAACGCGGCGGCGGCCAGGGAAGGCGCCTCGGATTGTCGCCTAGTGGTGGCGGATCAGTGACTGCCGGGTTAAAATAATTCCAGAATGACGTGTATCGCGTCAATTTGCGCCATCCGATGGCAATGGTTCGTGTATAAACAGAGCGAACAGTCGAGATAAAGCCACGAGAAGAACCGAGGTTAGCCCAGGTGACAGACAAGATCCGCTACGAAACCGCCATCGACGCCGCAATCGGGAGGTTGCACGCGGAAGGCCGCTACCGGACCTTCATCGACATCGAACGGCGCAAGGGCGATTTCCCGCATGCGGTCTGGGTGCGCCCCGACGGGACGGAAAAGGAAATCACCGTCTGGTGTGGCAACGACTATCTCGGGATGGGGCAGCACCCCGTGGTGCTGGCGGCGATGGACGAGGCGCTGCGGGCAACCGGAGCGGGGTCCGGCGGGACGCGCAACATCTCGGGCACCACAGTCTATCACAAGCGGCTCGAGGCGGAACTGGCCGACCTGCACGGGAAGGAATCGGCCCTGATCTTCACCTCGGCCTATATCGCCAACGATGCGACGCTATCGACATTGCCGGTACTGTTGCCCGGGCTGATCATCTATTCCGACGCGCTGAACCATGCCTCGATGATCGAGGGAATCCGCCGCAACGGCGGTTCCAAGCGGATATTCCGGCACAACGATGTCGCGCATCTGCGCGAACTTCTGGCCGCCGACGATCCGGCGGCGCCGAAGCTGATCGCCTTCGAGTCGATCTATTCGATGGACGGCGATTTTGCCCCCATCGGGGCGATCTGCGATCTGGCCGACGAGTTCGGCGCACTGACCTATATCGACGAGGTTCACGCCGTTGGCATGTACGGGCCGCGCGGGGCCGGCGTTGCCGAGCGCGACGGGCTGATGGGCCGGATCGACATCATCAACGGAACGCTGGCCAAGGCCTATGGCGTGATGGGCGGATATATCGCGTCGAGCGCCAGAATGTGCGACGCCATAAGGTCTTATGCGCCGGGGTTCATCTTTACCACGTCGCTTCCACCGGCGGTGGCAGCGGGGGCGGCGGCCTCGGTGAGGCACCTCAAGACCGACCAGGCGCTGCGCGACAAGCAGCAGCTTCACGCGCGGATTCTCAAGACCCGGCTCAAGGCGATGGGCCTGCCGATCATCGATCACGGCAGCCATATCGTGCCGGTGATCGTGGGCGATCCGGTGCATACCAAGGCGCTGTCGGATATGCTGCTGGAGGATTTCGGCGTCTATGTTCAGCCGATCAATTTCCCCACCGTTCCGCGCGGGACCGAACGGCTGCGCTTCACGCCGTCGCCGGTTCATTCGCCCGACATGCTTGACGCGCTGGTGCGGGCGATGGACAGCCTGTGGTCGCACTGCGCGTTGAACCGCGCAGAACTGGCGGGTTAACGCTACTGCAAGTGCATCGTGATTAAGGCTGTGTTAGTCTGAGCCCCACAAGAGCGGTTCGTCGAATCGCCTTTCTGTGGGGACAG
>NZ_JBKEAE010000062.1:0-72939 GCF_047971885.1 Tropicimonas sp.
TCCATCGACTGCCCGACGCTGGTCGAGCTCGAGGACCAGCCGGACCGCTGGGTCGATCTTCACTGGCATTCCGGCCTTCATCCGGCGATCTACACCGTCACGCTGGAAATGACGATTTCAAACGACGCGGGCGTTCTCGGGCGCATTTGCACATTGATCGGAGAGCAGAAGGCCAATATCTCCGACTTACATTTTATTGACCGGAAACCGGACTATTATCGCCTCGAAATCGACGTCGACCTGCGCGATGTGGAGCATCTGCACATGGTTCTGACGGCGCTGGAGGCAGACAATGACGTTGCCCAGGTCGCACGGGTTCGCAGGGCCGCACGAAAACCGGCTGACGCGGCCTGAAACCTTTGGGAGGTCTTGAAGCGTGGTCTTCAAGCGAAGAGACAGGCGGAGCTGGTCGCGCATTGTCGCCGAAACGATCTGGCCGCGCGGCGGGTGGGGGCGTGCGGCGCTCTACATCAAGCACCGCATCCGCCGTCTTCCCGACACGCCGCACCGCATCGCGCGCGGCATCTTTTCGGGGGTCTTCGTCTCGTTCACGCCCTTCTACGGCCTGCACTTCCTGACCGCTTTCCTTGTTGCCCGTCTGATCGGCGGCAACGCTCTTGCTGCAATGCTGGCGACATTCGTCGGCAATCCGGTCACCTTCCCCTTCATAGCCGCGATCTCGCTCAAGCTCGGCTACTGGCTCCTGGGGCTGAAGCCGGATTCGAAATTCCAGCACGAGCTACAGGCGCATCTTGGATCGGACCGGTTTCAGGAGCACATGAACTCCAACCTGATGACCAAGTTCTCGGGTGCCTTCGCCGATCTGTGGAACAATTTCGAGGCGCTGTTCACCGACGACTTCGCCAACTGGCATCGCCTGTATATCTTCTATCACGAAGTGTTCCTGCCGTTCCTCGTCGGCGGGATCATCCCGGGCATCATTGCCGGGCTGATTGCCTATTACCTCACCCTGCCGGTGATCGCCGCCTACCAGAACCGGCGGCAGAAACGGTTGCGGCGCAAGGCGGAAAAGCTGCGGGCGGCGAAGCAGAACCTGCCACACCCACGCTGAGCGATTGTATCAGGTAAAGCGGTTGTCGCGCGGGAAACCGTGCGGCGGCTGGCGGCCGACGCCGGCGCGCTTGCCGATCCACTGGCTCAGGTTCCGCTCGTGGCGCGTCTGGCCGTTCGGCATCAGCCATTTCAGCCCCTCGCCCAGATCGAAGGTGGTGATATCCGACAACCCGCCGTCAAGCTCCAGCATGCCCTGCTTGCCGCGTGCCTGGTTGTATTTCTGGATGCGAACCCCCTTGCCGCGCCCCATTTCAGGCAGTTCCCCGACCGGAAAAATCAGGAACTTGCGGTTCTGGCTGATGACGGCCACATGATCGCCCTCCACCCGCTTGCAGATAACGGCACGCCCGTCGTCGCGAACGTTGAGCACCTGCTTGCCGGCGCGGGTCTGGGCCAGAACCTCGTCGCTCGGCACAACGAACCCGTCGCCCGCGGCCGAGGCGACCAGCAGCTTTTCACCCGGGCGGTAAATCAGCAGCGCCACGATCTCGGCTTCGTTGGGCAGATCGACCATCAGCCGGACCGGCTCGCCCATGCCACGCCCGCCAGGTAATGCCGCCGCCGACAGGGTATAGAAGCGCCCGTTCGTGCCGAAGACCAGCAGTCTGTCGGTGGTTTCGGCGTGAATCTGGAACCGCCCCTCGTCGCCGTCCTTGAACTTGAGCGCGGTGTCGGGCGCGATATGCCCCTTCATCGCCCGGATCCAGCCCATCTTCGAACAGACGACGGTGAGCGGCTCGCGGTCGATCATCGCCTCCAGCGGCACCTCCTCGACCTCGACCGCCTCGGCGAAGCGGGTCCGCCGTGCGCCGCCCTCGGCCTTCTTGCCGAACCGGGTGCGGATATCCTTCAACTCGTCGGCGATCCGTTCCCATTGCAGGCGGCGGTCGTCGAGCAGGTCCTGCAGGCCGGCGCGCTCTTCCATCAGCGCGGATTGCTCGGCAAGCAGCTCCATTTCCTCCAGCCGGCGCAGGCTGCGCAGCCGCATGTTGAGGATCGCCTCGGCCTGAACCTCGGAAAGCGAGCCCTCCTCGCCCTCGGCCAGCCGCGCCGGCGGCCGGTAATCTGCCTCGGATGTCGCGCGGACGAAATCCTGCCCCCAGGCCTCGCGCATCAGCGCATCCCTGGGTGCCTGATCGTAGCGGATGATATCGATTACCCGGTCGAGGTTCAGGAAGGCGATGATGAATCCTTCCAGCACCTCGAGCCGGTGGTCGATCTTCTCCATCCGGTGCTGGGACCGGCGAAGCAGAACCTCCTGCCGGTGGTCGAGGAAGGCGCGCAGCACCTCCTTGAGCGAGCAGACCCTGGGTGTGCGCCCGTCGATCAGCACGTTCATGTTCATCGAAAACCGGGTCTCCAGTTCGGAGTTCCGGTAAAGCATGTTCATCAGCACGTCGGGGTCGACATTGCGCGAGCGCGGCTCGAGCACGATGCGGATATCTTCGGCGCTCTCGTCGCGGACATCGGCGAGGATCGGCACCTTCTTGGTCTGGATCGTCTCGGCGAGCTTCTCGATCAGCTTCGATTTCTGGACCTGATAGGGGATCTCGGTCACCACGACCTGCCACTGGCCGCGCCCCAGATCCTCGACCCACCAGCGGCAGCGCAGACGGAACGCCCCGCGCCCGGTGCGATAGGTTTCCGCGATGCTCTCGGGCGGCTCGACGATCACCCCGCCGGTGGGAAAATCGGGGCCGGGAATATAATTCAGCAGCGTGTCGTCGCGTGCGTCGGGTGTCCTGATCAGGTGCAGACAGGCACCGACAAGCTCGTCGATATTGTGTGGCGGGATATTGGTCGCCATTCCCACCGCGATACCGCTCGCCCCGTTGGCCAGAAGGTTGGGAAAGGCCGCCGGCAGGACCACCGGTTCGGTCAGCGTGCCGTCGTAATTGTCGCGGAAATCGACCGAATCCTCGGCCAGCCCCTCCATCAGCGCCTCGGCGGCGGCGGTCAGGCGCGCCTCGGTATAGCGCGGGGCGGCCGGATTGTCGCCGTCGATATTGCCGAAGTTGCCCTGTCCGTCGACCAGCGGGTAGCGGATGACGAAATCCTGCGCCAGGCGTGCCATCGCGTCATAGATCGCGGCATCGCCGTGGGGGTGGTAATTGCCCATCACATCGCCCGAGATCTTGGCCGATTTGCGATAGGCGCCGGTCGAGGTCAGGCGAAGTTCGCGCATCGCATAGAGGATGCGGCGATGCACCGGCTTCAGCCCGTCGCGCGCATCTGGCAGCGCCCGGTGCATGATGGTCGAAAGCGCATAGGTCAGATAGCGCTCGCCAATGGCGCGCCGCAACGGCTCGGCACTCGTCTGATGCCCGATGTTGGGGTTGTCTGCCTCTTCGCTCATACATGCTGTGTACCGAAGGCGCGCCTGAGGAACAAGCGCAACGATCACCCGCAGGCGGCCCGCTATGCGCGGGCCTCTGCCAGGCGATCGTGCTAGATTGCAGCCCCAAATGGATTTTACCGATTCTCTTTTTTGGGGACAGACCTGAATGCTTGGACGATATGTGGCCGGAACCCTGCTGATTCTCGGTGTTGCCATGCTGGTTGTTCCGGACCGGCCGAGGCAGGCACCGCCACAGACGGCACGCGCCAATCCGGCACCGCCACCGCCCGCACCACAGGCCCCGGCCGCGCCGCAGGAAGTAGCCCCGCTGGCGACAGACAGCGCCGCCGCCGCAGAGCCGCAGACCCCGGAAGCGCCGGAAGCGCAGCAACCTTCCGGTATCGAGGCGGCGGTGGCCGCGGCCATGCAATCCGATACCGGCGATTTTTCCCCGGGCAGCGCCACGGTGCCGGCCGGTGACCCGGCGAGCGATGACGCGCCGGCCACCCGTGTCTGGCAGGGTCTCAGTTCGATCTCGGAAAGCATCACGGACCCCGATCTGCTTTCACCGGGCGAGACGGATCTGTTCTACGTCACCGGAGCCGAGGTCAACCTGCGTGCCGGCCCCTCCACCGATTACGGCGTGGTGACCACCCTGACGCGCGGCGAACCAGTGGAACTGTTGTCGGACCCGGGCGGCAACTGGGCCGAGATCCGCATTGCCGCCACCGGTGAGACCGGCTTCATGTCGCGCCGGTTCCTTTCCGCCTCGCCCGGCGGCTAGGCTCTTGCGTCGGCCCGGCCAGCTTGCCATGAGGCTGCGCAGGACAGGAGCGGGCGATGACACGGAAAACGATCCTGATAACGGGCTGTTCCTCGGGCATCGGCCATGCGGCGGCGCACGGGCTCGGGGCGCGGGGCTGGCGGGTTTTCGCCACCTGCCGCCAGCAGAAGGATGTCGACCGGCTGCGGCTGGAGGGGCTGGAGTGCCTGCGGCTCGACTATGCCGATCATGACAGCATGACCGCCGCCGTGGGCGAGATATTCAACCGCACCGGCGGGCGGCTGGACGCGCTGTTCAACAACGGCGCCTTCGGGCTGCCAGGCGCTGTCGAGGACCTGCCGACCGACGGGCTCAGGGCGATCTTCGAGGTCTACCTGTTCGGCTGGCACGAACTGGTCCTGCTGGTGATTCAGATGGTGCGCGCGCAGGGAGCGGTGCGCATCGTGCAGTGTTCCTCGGTTCTGGGCCTGGTTCCGATGAAATGGCGCGGGGCCTACGTCGCGACCAAATATGCGCTTGAAGGTCTGACCGACGTTCTGCGGCTCGAAATGGCCGATACCGGCATCCGGGTGATCCTGATCGAACCGGGGCCGGTGACCTCGCGCATCCGGGTCAACTCCATCCCCCATTTCGAACGCTGGATCGACTGGCGCGCCTCGCCGCGCGCGGCGCAATACGAGGCCAGCCTGCTGAAGCGGCTCTACGAGGATCGCGGGCGCGACCCGTTCGAGCTTCCGCCCGAGGCGGTGGTGCAAAAGCTGCTGCGCGCGCTGGAATCGCCCAATCCGCGCCCCCGGTATTACGTGACCACCGCCACCCACATCATGAGCGCCCTGCGGCGGCTGCTTCCGACACGCGCACTCGATGCCATCATCCAGCGGGGCTGAAACGGGGTTCGCAAAGCGCGGCGCAGGCGGTATGCCTTCGGACAGCCCCGGGAGAATGCCATGTTCAACGATCCGCTGTTCATTCTGGTCGCGATCGCGCTGCTGATCGTTCTGCTGATCCTGCTGACGGGGATCGGCGGCTTTGCCCGCGGGGGAGAGTTCAACCGCAGGCACGGCAACCGGATCATGCGCTACCGCATCGTCGCGCAGTTCGTCGCGATCCTGCTGGTGCTGCTTTTCGTCTTCATCCGCCGAGGAGGCTGACATGGTCGTGCTGAACAAGATCTACACCCGTACCGGTGATGCGGGCGACACCGCGCTCGGCAACGGAAATCGCGTGCCCAAACATGCGCCACGGGTCGAGGCCTATGGCTCGGTCGACGAATGCAACGCTACCGTCGGACTGGCCCGGCTTCATGCCAGCCCGATACTGGATGCGCGGCTGGCCGCCATCCAGAACGACCTGTTCGATCTGGGCGCCGATCTCTGCCGTCCCGAGACGGAACAGGATGCAGGGGCGGAATACCCGCCGCTGCGCATCGTGCCGGCACAGGTCGCACGGCTGGAAGCCGAGATCGACGGGATGAACGCCGCGCTTGCCGCGCTGCGCAGCTTCATCCTGCCCGGCGGCTCGCCGCTGGCGGCGCATCTGCACCTTTGCCGGACCGTCGCGCGACGCACCGAACGGCGCGCGGTCGAACTGGCCGGCAGCGAACCCATCAACGAAAACGCGGTGAAATACCTCAATCGCCTGTCGGACTGGTTCTTCGTCGCGGCGCGGGTCGCCAACGAGAACGGCGCGGCCGATGTCCTCTGGGTTCCGGGCGCAAACAGATAGATTGCGGGTACGCGCGACAAAAACGCGGCGTCCGCATCCCGTTGCAGGTCGCTTTTTGGCTGTTGCAGCGCGGAGCGCTCCGTTAAGCACATTCCCGATGCAACCGCAACGAAACCGCCGGCCCCCCGGGTTGGCCCAAAGGGAGACACGTGAATGAAGGTGCTTGTACCGGTCAAGCGCGTGATCGACTACAATGTGAAGGTCCGCGTCAAGGCGGACGGGAGCGGCGTCGATCTTGCGAATGTGAAGATGTCGATGAACCCCTTCGACGAAATCGCCGTCGAAGAGGCGATCCGGCTGAAGGAGAAGGGCGTTGCAAGCGAAGTCGTTGCCGTTTCGGTCGGCGTCAGGCAGGCGCAGGAAACGCTGCGGACCGCGCTCGCCATGGGGGCGGACCGCGCCATCCTGATCGAGGCGGCCGATGACGTGAACACTGATATCGAACCGCTTGCGGTTGCCAAGATCCTCAAGGCGGTCGTCGACGAGGAGCAGCCCGGGCTGGTTCTCTGCGGCAAGCAATCGATCGACAACGACATGAACGCCACCGGCCAGATGCTGGCCGCGCTGCTGGGATGGTCGCAGGCGACCTTTGCCTCCGAACTGGAAATCGAAGGCGACAGCGCGCAGGTCACGCGCGAGGTCGATGGCGGATTGCAGATCATCCGGGTCAAGCTGCCGACGGTGGCGACCGTGGATCTGCGCATGAACGAGCCGCGCTATGCCTCGCTGCCCAATATCATGAAGGCGAAGAAGAAGCCGCTCGATATCAGGACCGCCGCCGATCTCGGCATCGACACCGCGCCGCGCCTCGAAATACTCAAAACCTCCGAGCCCGACGAGCGCAAGGCGGGTGTGATCGTCGGCTCGGTCGACGAGCTTCTGGTGAAACTCAGGGACGACACGGGGATTATCTGATGGCGGTTCTTCTTCTTGCCGAGGTGACAAATGGCGAACTGGCGCTGGACGCCACCTCGAAGGCCCTGACGGCGGCAAAACAGCTTGGCGATGTCACCGTGCTCTGTGCCGGTGCCTCGGCTGCGGCGGCGGGCGATGCAGCGGCGAAGCTCGACGGTGTGACCAGGGTCCTGGTCGCCGAGGACGCCTCGCTCGGCCATCGCCTGGCGGAACCCACGGCGGCGCTGATCGTCGGGATCGCGGGCGATTACAGCCATATCGTCGCCCCGGCGACGACCGACGCCAAGAACGTGATGCCGCGCGTGGCCGCGCTGCTCGACGTGATGGTGATCCCCGATGTCGTCTCGATTACCGATGCCGAGACCTTCGAGCGCCCGATCTATGCGGGCAACGCGCTCGAAACCGTGCGTTCGAAGGACGCGACCAGGGTCCTGACGATTCGCACTTCGGTCTTCGAGGCGACGGGCGACGGCGGCTCCGCCCCGGTCGAGGCAATCCCAGCGGCAGCCAATCCCGGCGTTTCGGAATGGATCGAAGACAAGGTCGCCGCCTCCGACCGACCGGAACTGACCTCGGCGCGGATCGTCGTTTCGGGCGGGCGCGGTGTCGGCTCGGAAGCGGATTTCAAGCTGATCGAACAGCTTGCCGACAAGCTCGGCGGCGCCGTCGGCGCCTCGCGCGCCGCGGTCGATTCCGGCTATGCCCCCAACGACTGGCAGGTCGGCCAGACCGGCAAGGTCGTGGCGCCCGTCCTTTACATCGCGGTCGGCATTTCGGGAGCGATCCAGCACCTTGCCGGCATGAAGGACAGCAAGGTGATCGTCGCCATCAACAAAGACGAGGAGGCGCCGATCTTCCAGGTTGCCGATTACGGGCTGGTCGCCGACCTGTTCGATGCCGTCCCCGAGATGATCGAAAAGCTCTGAACCCGCGCGCCGGAGCGGCGACACATACCCAGGACTTCGCCGGGGCCGGCAATGCCGGCCCCGCATCATTCGAGAATACGTGCGACGACCGGTGACAGCGACGCCGTGACCTGCCGGTGCAGCGGCACATTGGCGGCGCGCGCCGCAGCCGGCGCCTCGATGTCGGCATAGCCCAGGCCGGCAAGCGCGTCGTCGCGGGTTTCGGCGCCGGCCACCCCAATGACCCAGTCATCGACAAGCGGGCGAAGCTCGTCGATCATGTAGCGGTCGACGAATGCCGGGCCGCTCAGCGGGTCGGGTAAGCCGCAGCCGCCGGCCGTCGGCGCCGAAGTGCCGATCCACAACAGGACAATCGGGCCGTGGATCTGATCGATCAACTGCCTCATCCGCGCCAGCCATGCCGATTTCAGCTCGTCGACGATCAGGTCGAACTGCGCCGGGCATTGCCGGAGCAACGACGCGAGAAGATGTCCGGTAAAGGCGAAATCGGTGAAATCGACCGCCGGAAAGGCGGATTTCATCGCCGGCGATACACCGATGAAACGGTCGTTGCGTCGCGGATGCACGGTATAGAACCGGTTGGACAGGTTCTGCGCCCCCATCGCCTGAATGACCGTAAGCCGGGCGCCCGTGGCAATACCCAGAAGCTCCGGGTCCTGCACATAGAGATCGATCCCGCCGTTCACGCAGCCGAGATTCACCGCCCGGTATCCGGTTGCCCTTTCGGTCAGTTCGGGGAACGGAACCTCGACGAACCGGCCGTAGGTTTCCGTGCCGCCGAGAAATGCCACATAGGGCGCATCCAGCGCCTTCCGTGGCCCGCGAAAGCTCTGTTTCGATCTGCCATACCGGCATGGACAATAGTCAAGGGCACCATCGCCCGGATGCTCGAAAGCCATCCTGCCACCTCACACGTCTAGACTCACCCGGAATCGAGCATGCGGCCTGCCGATTTCCATTTTGCTAAGTTGACAGATTGAGACTTTTTCTATCGTTTGGGCGGATGCCGGCGGGCTTGGCTATTTTGCGCTTGCAGAATATTCTCCGCACAAACCGACATTCTCGGCAGGTGGAAAGATGGACATCAAGACCGTTGGCGTGATCGGCGCCGGACAGATGGGTAACGGCATCGCGCATGTGTTTTCGCTGGCCGGGTACGAGGTGCGCCTGAACGATATCAGTCAGGAGGCGCTCGACCGGGGCCTGGAGACAATCCGCAAGAACATGGACCGGCAGGTAGCGCGCGAGAAGATTACCGCCGGAGAGCGCGACGCCGCCCTTGGCCGTATCCATGTCACGCAGAAGCTGACCGATCTCGGGCCCACCGACCTGATCGTCGAGGCCGCTTCGGAACGCGAAACGATCAAGGCCGCGATCTTCGAGGATATACAGCCGCACCTGAAGCCCGGAACCATCCTGACCTCGAATACCTCGTCGATCTCGATCACGCGGCTGGCCAGCCGGACCGACCGGCCCGAACGTTTCATGGGCCTGCATTTCATGAACCCGGTTCCGGTGATGAAGCTGGTGGAACTGATCCGCGGCATCGCAACCGACGACGCGACCTATCAGACGATGCTGAAGGTCGTCGACAGTCTGGACAAGACCGCCGCAAGCTCCGAGGATTTCCCCGCCTTCATCGTCAACCGCATCCTGCTGCCGATGATCAACGAGGCGGTCTATACCCTCTACGAGGGCGTGGGCAACGTGCAGTCCATCGACACCGCGCTCAAGCTCGGCGCCGGACACCCGATGGGGCCGCTGGAACTGGCCGATTTCATCGGGCTCGACATCTGTCTTGCGGTGATGAACGTGCTGCACGACGGGCTGGCCGATACCAAGTACCGCCCCTGCCCGCTGCTGACCAAATATGTCGAAGCCGGCTGGCTGGGCCGCAAGACGGGCCGTGGTTTCTACGATTACCGGGGCGAGACGCCGGTTCCGACCCGGTAGAGGTCAGCGCGCGCCAAGAGCCAGGGTCCGCGCGCGCAGCCATGCCATGAAGCCGCGCGGATCGTCCCACCGGGCGGCGATTTCGGCACGGTCGATAACCGGGCCGACGATAGGCGCCTGCGGCCGGTTCAGCGCATGGACCACCTCGTAGAGAAGCAGCCCCTGCCGCAGGACCGGCGACAGGCGATTGGCTATCTGGTACCAGCGCGAGTTGCTTCCGGGAAAGAAGATCGGCTGGACATCGGCACCCGATCGTCTGATCAGCTTGGCGGTGAACGGGGTCCATTCGCGTTCGACCGCCGGGCCGAAGAAATTGTCCGACGAGGCAACGACCCCCGAAGGAAAGAGCACGATGCAGCCGCCCTTGCCGAGATGCTCCATCGCCTGATGGCGCATCTCCAGATTCTGTTGCAGCGCGTCGGCCTCGTGCGGAAAGGGAACCGGGATCATGAACCGGTCGATCTCACCCACCCCGGTCAGCAGCGAGCGCGTCAGGATCTTGTAATCGGTGCGCCGCCGCCCGATCAACTCGGCCAGAACCATTCCGTCGACCAGCCCGTGCGGATGGTTGGCGACAATCACCAGCGGGCCCTGTTGGGGAATCCGCGCGATCTGCCCGGCGGGCGTTCTGAGCGCGATCCCCATCACTCCCAGCGCCTGCTTCCAGAACGGCTGACCAGACGGCACGCCCATCGCCTCGAACTGCCGGATCAGGCGCAGCAGCCGCATCTTTCCGGTCAGAAATTCGAGCACATGGATGGTCCCGACCTGAAACCGGTTTTCGAAGGTGTTGGCATAGGACAGGCGCCGGCGGTCATAGGGCTGGTCGGCAAGGTTCTCACCGGTGCCCTGCCTGCCCGGACGGGCAGGATGCCGGTGCAGGATCACACCACTGCGTTGTGTCGATTCTTCCACGACGTCCCGCTTTCCCCGGCGAAAGCCCTAGATGCGCTCGCCGAACCTGCCGGCGACAAGATCGGCCAGGGCCCGCGCAAGCTCGCCCGCCTGCGGGCCGCTGGTCTCCACCTCAATAGTTGTTCCCTTCGATGCCGCCAACATCAAAAGGCCCATGATACTGTCGCCCGACGCGCCCAGCCCGTCCTTTCGCACCTCGGCGCTGGCGTCGAAGGCCTCGACCGTCTCGACGAATTTTGCCGATGCGCGGGCATGCAGACCCTTTTCGTTGATGATGTTCAACACCTGGATGATGGATTTCGTCATTCAGTCGCAGGTCCCGCCATTGCCGCCGAAGCTGTTGATGTATTTTCGTCCGGCATTGATCGCCGTGGCCACCGCATCGTCCACCGACATGAACCGGGATTTCGCCAGCTTGATCAGCATCGGCAGATTGGCACCGTAGAGGATCTTGCGGTCGCATTCGTTGCAGGCCTGCAACGACAGGTTGGACGGCGAACCGCCGAACATGTCGGTCACAATCACCACGCCGTCGCCCTGATCCACCTCCTCGGCGGCATCGTGGATTTCCTTCTGCTTGCTCTTGCGGTCGTGTTCGGGGGCAACGGATATGGCGCGCATGTTATCCTGCTTGCCGACGACATGTTCGACCGCGGCAAGATATTCCTTTGCCAGGCCGCCATGCGCGACAATCACGATGCCGATCAAGCTTTCGTCCCCGGTTGCACTTGCAGACCGCCGGCAGAGGCCCGGCGCTCCAGTTCCCGGTGCCTAATTGACACCTGCCACCCCGCTTCCGCAAGCGTCTTTCCAAGCCGCTCGGCCAGGGTCACGGAACGGTGTTGCCCCCCGGTACAACCGAACCCGATGGACAGGTGCGACTTGCCCTCGTCCACATAGGCCGGCAGAAGCAACTCGGTCAGGTCGCGTATCCGGCCAAAGAAATCGTCGAACCTCGGATCCCCGAGAACGAAGCGCGCAACCTCGGGCGAAAGGCCGTCGAGCCCGCGCAGGTCCGGCTCCCAGTAGGGGTTGCGCAGAAACCTGCAATCGAACACCATGTCGAGCCCGCGCGGCAAGCCGCGCTTGTACGAGAACGAATGCACCGACAGCGCAAGGCGATGCTTCGAGGGGCCGCCGAACCAGCGGTCGATCTCGGCCCGCAGGTCGTGAACCGTCAGTTCCGACGTGTCGATCACGATGTCTGCCCGCACCTGGATCGGGCGGAGCAGGTCGAACTCCCGCGCGATCCCTGTGGCCGGGCTTTCGGCCGGCGCCAGCGGATGGCGGCGGCGGGTTTCGGAATAGCGGCGCAGCAGGATTTCCGGCTGACAGTCGAGATACAGCAGTTCCACCCCGCGATCACCGAGCCGGTCGATCAGTTCGAGAAAGGCCCCGGTCGAGAAATCGCGGTTGCGCGCGTCGATTCCAAGCGCCAGCGCCGGGCCGTGCGGCGGCCCTTCCAGAAGACGCGGCACCAGAGACAGCGGCAGATTGTCGATGACCTCGTATCCCAGATCCTCCAGCGCCCGCACCGCGGTGCTGCGCCCGGCACCGGACGGCCCCGTCACCAGCACGATCCGCGCGGCGGGCGCGTCGGATTCGTATTGTGCCGGCGGGTACTGGTTCATGGATCGACGCGCCTCATCGTCAGGCATTGCAGCAGTGCTGACGCTGAATGCCCGGCAGAGGGGCGGAAAAGCAAGGTCACCTTTTGGTTCAGGATGAATATGTTGCGCAGCGGCGGCAGGCGCGCGGGCTCGGTCTGGTCGAGATCGACGGCAAGCCCGATCCGCGCCGCAGGCGTGAAGGGTAGCGCCAGAAGACCGACATGACGCGCCTCGATCCGGCCGGCGATCGCGCCGGGCGCACAGGCGATCAGAGCATCGCCGCTGCGGCGGACGATCGTCCGGTCATCCGCGACCAGCCGGGCGCCGAGCGCGATCAGATCGAGCGCGAGTTGCGATTTGCCGCTGCCCGAGGCGCCCAGGATCAGAAGCGCGGTTCCCCCGACCTCGACCGCCGACGCATGCAGGATGACATGTCCGGCAGCGTCGTCGACAGGTTCCCGGCGTTTCATCGCGGCCTGACCTTCAGACCGGAAGTCCGACGACGAAGCGCGCACCCAGCGGTTCCGAGGCGAGATCGATCTCGGTGGGCCGGACGTTCTCAGCCCAGATGACACCGCCATGCGCCTCGACGATCTGCCGGGAAATGGCCAGCCCCAGCCCCGAATGGTCGCCGAACTGGCCGGCGGGACGTTCGGAATAGAAGCGCTGGAAAATCCGCGCCAAAGCCTGTTCCGGGATGCCGGGACCGGTATCCTCGACCACGACCAGCACCCGGTTGGCGCGCCGGCGCACCCAGACGCGCACGGCATCGCCACCTTCGCAGAAACTGATCGCGTTGGTGATCAGGTTGACGAAGACCTGCGCCAGCCGTGCCTCTAGGCCGACGATTTCGATCGCGGTATCCGGAAGGTCGGTAACGAAGACGATCTCCTTTTCCTCCGCCTGGGCGCCGAAATACCCGGTCAGGTTTGCCAGCGTGCGGACCAGATCGAACCGCTCCTCGTCTTCCTTCACGAGTTCGCTGTCGAGCCGCGACGCATTGGAAATGTCGCTAACGAGCCTGTCAAGGCGCCGCACGTCATGATCGATGACATCGAGGAGCTTCTCCCGCTGGTCGCTTCGCCGGGACAGGCGCATCGCACCAACCGCCGAGCGCAGCGAGGCGAGTGGATTCTTGATTTCATGCGCCACATCGGCGGCGAACTGTTCGTTGGCGTCGATGCGGTCGTAGAGCGCGGCGACCATGCCCCGCAACGAACCCGAGAGCCTCCCGATCTCGTCGGGCCGCCCGGTCAGGTCGGGAATGCGCACCCGCCCCGGCCGGATTGTCGGGCTGTGATTGTCGCGTCCCGTCTCGGCCGCCGTGGCCAGATCGGACAGCGGATTGGCAATGGTCGAGGCGAGAAGCAGGCTGAGCCCGATCGAGACGAGAATGGCGACGACAAACATCTGCAGAATCTGCTCGCGCTCGTTGCGGACCAGAAGGTCGATCTCGCCCGCTGCCGAGGACATGGCGACAACGCCGATCGTCCTTGCACCGTCGCGGACGGCCGTGGCAACCGAAAACAGCGTCCTGCCGTCCGCGTCGTTCGCGATGCGCGTCGGAGTTTCGCCGGCGACCGCCGCACCGACCAGCCCGCCGGCCAGAGCCGCACCGTCCGCAGTCGCCTCTTCGGGAATCGTGGCCGAGAATACCCGCGCCAGGGCGACCCAGGCCGCGTTCAGGCCATCGGTTATCAGGGTCGAACGTTCCTGCGACAGAAGCGGATCGGCGGCAGCCGAACGCGCGGCGAGCCGCCGGCCCGCCGTGTCGAAGACAAAGACATCGACCCCCCGCGACAGATGGATCGCATCGAGTGTCCGCTGCGGATCGTGCCAGCCCGTATCGCCGGCCTCCGCCGGCATCGTGGCCTCGAACAGGTCGGCGATGAGCATGACCTCCGAGCGGATGGCGCTGACGTGCTGTCGCGCGATGGTGTCCTGAAACGGGTTCAGGCAGAACACCCCGCCCATCAGCACCAGAAGACCGATCAGATTGAACCCGATGATCCGGCGCGCCAGCGGCGAGCGGTTGAGCGTGAACCGCCGCAGGGCACCGCCGCGCGACCGAAGCGCCACCAGCATTTCCGGGCGCGCGCGAGGCGGCTTTCCGGCGCGGCCGTGACCTGTTTCCCCCAACGGGATTCTCCCATGTCGAACCGGCTCAATCCTCGTTGTAGCGGTAGCCGATACCGTAGAGCGTTTCGATGGCCGAAAAATCGTCATCCACCGCGCGCATCTTCTTCCTGAGCCGCTTGATATGGCTGTCGATGGTCCTGTCGTCGACATAGACCTGTTCGTCATAGGCCACATCCATGAGTTGGTCGCGGCTCTTCACGAAACCCGGCCGTTGCGCCAGCGCCTGAAGCAACAGGAATTCCGTTACCGTCAGCGACACGTCGCACCCCTTCCAGGTGACGGAATGGCGCATCGGGTCCATGACCAGATCGCCGCATTGCAGGATCCGGGCCGTCTCGCCGCCGTCGGCCGGGTCGCTGGCCGACAGATCCTGACGCCGCAGCAGGGCGCGGATACGTTCGACGAGAAGCCGTTGCGAAAACGGCTTTCTCACGTAATCGTCCGCCCCCAGGCGCAGGCCGAGCACCTCGTCGATCTCGTCGTCCTTGGAGGTCAGGAAGATCACCGGAATCGCCGATTTCTGGCGCAGCCGCTGGAGCAAGTCCATCCCGTCCATGCGCGGCATCTTGATGTCGAGCACGGCCATGTCCGGCATCTTCCGGCTGAACGCATCGAGCGCCGACTGGCCGTCGTTGTAGGTTTCGACCTCGAACCCCTCAGCCTCGAGCGTCATGGAGACGGAGGTCAGAATGTTCCTGTCGTCGTCGACAAGCGCGATGTGCGACATGGGCGTAGTCCTCGTTCGCCGCCGGAGCGGCACTGGCGATATTCGCGAAGTCCGGCCGGGGATAGGCAGAGATGCGAATCACGACCGGAATCGCAGCCAACAGAACGCGCATTTGGGAAAGGAATGATTAAATCGGGCCACACCTGCGTTTTTCGGATGCCGGTCCGATATGCAACCAACGAAAACCCGCCATTCAAAGCGCCAAAGTTATCGATGTTAGCGATAACATGAAGGTCTTGTCGCAGTCCAAAACCGATCGCGTGCTGCTATAGGGACCTCGCCGGACCAAGGGGGTTCAGGCTGGCAGGCAAGCGCCCGCCATCTGTCAAGAACAGAATGACTGCACTCAAGCGGTCCTTAGGAGCGATCAGATGACCATTGGACGTGTGAACCCGGCCCAACGCCTGGAAGATCAGGGAATCAACGGCCTCGGCAACGTATATTACAACTTCGTCGTTTCGAAGCTGATGGAAAAGGCCATCGAGAAGGGCGAAGGCCATATCGGTCTGGGCGGCACCATGCTGGTCGATACCGGCAAGTTCACGGGCAGATCGCCCCAGGACAAGCATGTCGTGCGTGACGATTTCACCGAAGGGACGATCTGGTGGGAAAACAACCGCCCGATGACGCCCGAAGGGTTCGCCAACCTCAAGGCGGACATGCTCGAACACATGAAGGGCGGGGATTACTATGTCGAGGATCTCTATGCAGATGCCGACCCCGAGCATCGCCTGAACGTCCGTATGGTGACGGAATTCGCCTGGCACGGCATCTTCATGCGTCACATGCTGCGCCGTCCGGCACGGGTCGAGCTCGACAGCTTCGTGCCCCAGCTCACCGTCATCAACTGCCCGTCGTTCAAGGCGAACCCCGAACGCCACAATTGCCGCACCGAAACGGTAATCGCGCTGAACCTCAAGGAAATGACGATCCTGATCGGCGGCACCTAATATGCCGGCGAAAACAAGAAATCCGTCTTCACCACGCTCAACTACCTGCTGCCGGGCAAGGGCGTGATGGCGATGCACTGCTCCGCCAACCACGCCTTCGGCAACCCGAACGACGCCGCGGTCTTCTTCGGCCTGTCGGGCACCGGCAAGACCACGCTGTCGGCCGACCCGAACCGCGTGCTGATCGGCGACGACGAGCACGGCTGGGATCACAAGGGTGTCTTCAACTTCGAGGGCGGCTGCTACGCCAAGACGATCAACCTCTCGCCCGAGGCCGAACCGGAAATCTATGCCACCACGCGCATGTTCGGCACCGTGATCGAGAACATGGTCTATGACGAGGATTCGCTGAAACTCGACTTCGACGACGACAGCCTGACGCCCAACATGCGCTGCGCCTATCCGTTGTTCTACATCGACAATGCCTCGGCGACCGGCGTGGCGGGCCACCCCAGGAACGTCATCATGCTGACCTGCGACGCCTTTGGTGTGCTGCCGCCGATCGCGCGGCTGTCGCCGGAGCAGGCCCAGTACCACTTCCTGTCAGGCTTCACATCGAAGGTGGCCGGCACCGAGCGGGGCGTGACCGAACCGCAGCCGACCTTCTCGACCTGCTTTGGCGCCCCCTTCATGCCGCGCCGCCCCGAGGTCTATGGCGACCTGCTGATGAAGCAGGTGAACGAGCACAAGTCGACCTGCTGGCTGGTCAACACCGGCTGGTCGGGCGGCGCCTACGGTACCGGCTCGCGGATGCCGATCAAGGCGACCCGCGGACTGCTTTCGGCCGCGCTCGACGGCTCGCTGCGCTCGGTCGCCTTCCAGAAGGATCCGTTCTTCGGCTTCGAGGTTCCGGTCGAGGTGCCCGGCATCGAAACCGACCTTCTGCACCCGCGCGACACCTGGAAGGACAAGTCGGCCTATGACGCGCAGGCCAAAAAACTGGTCGACATGTTCGCCAAGAACTTCCAGCAGTACATGCCCTACGTCTCCGACGCGGTGAAGGCGATCGCCATCGGCTGATGCTGTCGGCAGACGAAAGTCAGGTGCGGCCCGGGGTTTCCCGGGCCGTTGCCTTTACGGCAGGGCCGGACACCCCTTGCCACCCGCGACAGCCGGGATAGACTCCGGCGGATGCCGACAGAGGAGCCCAGCACGATGACAGCCGCGCGAACTGCCGCGTTTGCCGCATCTCCGTCGCGCTTGCCACCCGCAGCGCCGGGGCCAGCGCCGGGGCTCGCGACCGCGCTTTCAGCCAGAGGAGCGGGGTGAGCCAGATGTTCCTGGGACTGACCCCCGACGCCTGGCAAGCCGTCCTTCTGTCGTTGCGGGTATCGTTCTTCGCAACCGTCGTCAGCCTGCCGCTGGGGATCCTCGTCGCCCATGTGCTGGCGCGCAAGAGCTTCCCGGGCAAGCAATTGCTGAACGGCATCGTCCACCTGCCGCTGATCCTTCCGCCGGTGGTCACCGGGTATCTTCTGCTGCTGACCTTCGGCCGCCGCGGGCCGGTCGGCGCTGTTCTTGACAGGATCTTCGGCTTCACCTTCGCCTTCAACTGGACCGGCGCGGCACTGGCCGCCGGCGGCATGGCCTTTCCGCTGATGGTGCGGGCGATCCGCCTGTCGATCGAGGCGGTCGATCCGGGGCTGGAACAGGCCGCCGCCACGCTGGGCGCCTCGCGTGTCCGGGTGTTCGCGACCATTACGCTGCCGCTGGTCGTGCCGGGGATCATCACCGGCGCGATCCTCGCCTTTGCCAAGGGGATGGGCGAATTCGGCGCGACCATCACGTTCGTGTCGAACATTCCCGGCCGCACCCAGACCCTGCCGTCGGCGGTCTATGCCTTTCTCCAGGTGCCGGGCGCCGAATCCTCGGCCGCGCGGCTGGTGGTGATTTCGATCACCATCGCCATGGGGGCGCTTCTGGCGTCCGAAATCCTCGCCCGGCGGGTCGCAAGACGGATCGGCAGCCGATGACGCTCACCGTTTCGCTCGACCATCACCTGCCCGGCTTCACCCTCGACGCCAGCTTCGAGGCGCCGCCGGGGATCACTGCGCTGTTCGGTCATTCCGGCGCTGGAAAAACCACCATCGTTCAGGCGGTTTCGGGCCTGCTGCGCCCCGACCGGGGGCGGATCGCGGTGGGCGACTGGGTGGTGCTCGACACGAGCCGGGGCATCTGCCTGCCGCCGCATCGGCGCCGCGTGGGCTATGTTTTTCAGGACGGGCGGCTTTTTCCGCACATGAACGTCCGGCGCAACCTGCATTACGGGGTCAGGTTCTCGGGGCATCCGCACAACCCGGCACAGACCGACCGTATCGTCGGCATGCTGGGTATCGGCGATCTGCTCGACCGTTACCCGGCGGGGCTGTCGGGCGGCGAAAAGCAGCGTGTCGCCATCGGGCGGGCGCTGCTGGCAAACCCGCGGCTGCTGCTGCTCGACGAGCCGCTCGCCGCGCTCGACGAGGCCCGCAAGGCCGAGATCATGCCCTATCTGGAACGGATGCGCGACGAGGCCGGGGTGCCGATCCTCTATGTCAGCCATTCCGCGGCCGAGGTGGCACGGCTTGCCACCACGGTTGTCGTGCTCGACCACGGCCGGGTGGTCAACGCCGGCCCGGCCATCGAGGTCATGGCCGATCCCGCATCCGCTTCCGCCTTCGGTCCGCGCGAGACCGGTGCCCTGCTTGCGGCGCGGATCGTCGCCCGGGCCGACGACGGGCTGACCGAGCTTGCCACCTCGTCCGGGCGGCTCCATCTGCCCGGTGTCGAGGGGGCGCCGGGAACGGTGCTGCGCATCCGCATTCCGGCCCACGAGGTGATCATCGCGCGCGACCGTCCCGAGGGGCTTTCGGCGCTCAACATCCTGCCCGCGACGATCCGTGCGCTGCGGCACGGCGAAGGGCCGGGCGTCATGGTCCAGCTCGAATGCGGCAACGATCTGCTGTTGGCGAGGATCACCCGAAGATCGGCCAATGCGCTGTTACTGGAACCCGGAATGCCCTGCCATGCGATCATCAAGTCGGTCGCGGTCGCGCGCAGCGACATCGGTGGTCTCTGACCTCAGAAAGCGGCCCGCCGCAGCAGGTTCAGTCCGGCGACGATCAGCACCAGCAGCGTCAGGCGGCGGAACCGCGCCTGATCCAGACGGTCGTGCAGCCGCAGCCCGAAATACACCCCACCCATCGCCGGAACCGCCATCGCGGCGGAAAACGGCAGTGTCGCGCGGTTCAGAACCCCGGTCTGAAGATGGGTCGCCAGCAGCAGGACCGCCCCCAGCGCAAAGGCGACACCCAATGTCCGCAACTGCTCGGTCTTGGGCGTGTCGACCGAGGTCAGATACAGCACCAGCGGCGGCCCCCAGACGCCGGAGATACCGCCGACGACCCCCGAGACCGCGCCAAGCCCGACCTCGGCCGCGAACCGGTAGCGGGGCGGAACGCGCGGATGGAACCCCGCCAGTTGAATCAGCCCGAAAACCGTAACCGGCAGGCCGATCAGCAGATAGAGGAACCGCTCGTCGACGCTGCGCACCAGCTGCGCCGAGGCGATCAGCAGCACGCCACCGACGATCAGGTAAACGCGGATTGCCCGCACCGCGCGCCACGCCGCAGCAATCCCGCCGCGAAACGCCTGCAACAGGTTGCTCAGCACCGTCGGCAGGATCAGACCGGCAAGGGCAAGCTCGGGCGCCATAAATGACGCCAGACCCGAGATCATGATCATCGGCATGGCAAAACCGACGGCACCCTTGACGAAACCGCCCAGAAAAGCCACCGCAAAGGCCAATGCGAATACCGGCAGCGACAGTCCGGCGAAAACAGAAATACTATCCATCAGCGCGGTCTAGCCGATTCTCCGCCACCCCGCATCGGAAAAGCAGAAGACAGATTGATTGCAATTGTTGTGCGATATTGAAATTATGTTGCGCTGCACCTGCAAACACCCTATCCGGTAGCAAACCAAACGCAGAGGATTCGAGACATGCCGCACGATGGACAGGACCGGCCGGTTTCCCAGTTGAAAGATCCGATTCTGGACAACCTGCTGAAGCTGACGGAACTGTCGCTGCCTCCGGTCGACCGGCTGGTCGGGCGTGCGCGCGAGGCGGTGCGCGAAAAGGTCACCGAAGACGGGCGGGTTTCCGGCGCACTCATCGAGGCGCACCAGACCGCCGCACATGCGCTGGCCTGGCTTGCGACCTATTCACAGTCTCTGCACCAGATGCAGGCATGGGCCGAACGCCTGAGCGCCGATGGCCGGTTCGGCGAGATCGAGCAACTGATCCACCAGATCGCCTTTGGCGAATATCTGTTGCAGATTCAGGGTGGCATCCCGATGAGCCAGAACGAGATCGTGCGCGTCCGCGACATGGGTCTGGACGAGCGCGAGCACCTGAAACTGCTCGACACGCCCGAGATCGCGGCGCTGTGCCAGAACGGCAACAGCCAGCGCGCGCGGACACGGCTGGTCGAACTGATGCAGCAGCAATCGGCCAATATCACCGTCGGGGCCACCGGACTCGACGACGAACTGGAGATGATCCGCGAGCAGTTCCGCCGCTACGCGCTCGACCGGGTGGAGCCCAACGCCCACGAATGGCACATGAAGGACGAACTGATCCCGATGGAGATCATCGGCGAACTGGCCGAAATGGGGGTTTTCGGACTGACCATCCCCGAGGAATACGGCGGCTTCGGGCTGTCGAAAGCCTCGATGGTCGTGGTGTCGGAGGAGCTTTCGCGCGGCTATATCGGGGTGGGATCGCTCGGCACCCGCTCCGAGATTGCCGCCGAACTGATCCTCGCCGGCGGCACCGATGCGCAGAAAGCCGAATGGCTGCCGCGTATCGCCAGCGCCGAAATCCTGCCCACGGCGGTTTTCACCGAACCCAACACCGGATCGGATCTGGGGGCGCTGCGGACCCGTGCCGTGCGGGACGGAAACGGCGACTGGCGCATCACCGGCAACAAGACATGGATCACCCATGCGGGCCGTGCCCATGTCATGACGCTGCTGGCCCGCACCGATCCCGCAACCACCGATCATCGCGGCCTGTCGATGTTTCTGGCCGAAAAGGCACCGGGCACCGGGGAAGACACCTTTCCCACCCCCGGCATGACCGGCAGCGAAATCGAGGTGCTGGGTTATCGCGGCATGAAGGAATATGAACTCGGCTTCGATAATTTCCGGGTGAGGGGCGAAAACCTGCTCGGCGGCGAGGCGGGCCAGGGCTTCAAGCAGTTGATGAAGACCTTCGAGGCCGCCCGTATCCAGACCGCCGCCCGCGCCATCGGCGTCGCCCAGTCGGCGCTCGATATCGGTATGCGCTATGCCGGGGACCGCAAGCAGTTCGGCAAGCCGCTGATCGCCTTTCCCCGGGTTTCCGGCAAGTTGGCGATGATGGCGGTCGAGATCATGGTCGCCCGCCAGCTTACCTATTTCGCCGCCTGGGAGAAGGACCACGACCAGCGCTGCGATCTGGAGGCCGGCATGGCCAAGCTGCTGGGCGCCCGGGTCGCCTGGGCGGCGGCGGACAATGCGCTGCAGATACATGGCGGCAACGGCTTTGCGCTGGAATACGCGATCAGCCGGGTTCTCTGCGACGCGCGCATTCTCAACATCTTCGAAGGCGCGGCCGAGATTCAGGCGCAGGTGATCGCCCGGCGGCTGCTGGCCTGAGCGGACGGCCCTTGTGCCGGCGGGCCGGCGGGCTTGCCCTGAACCCTGCGTCACTATAAGTATCCGCCTCGGCGCCCGGGCCAGGGCGGTCGTTACGCGCACTCCACATCGCGCGCCGTGGATTCACGGGCACCGGGGGGGAATCAGGCCATGCTCGATCAGGCGACCATCCGCAACGAACTCGCCTCGCTGTACGATCTTGCGCCGTCGGTCGGTCTGGCAGCGGAAATGGGCGATATCTATGCGCGGATGGACCGCGTGGTTTCGCCGCCGGACTTCGCCATCCATGCGCCCTATATCGCCGCGATCGACCGGCTGAAGCGCGAACGCAACGCGGTGATCCTGGCGCATAACTACATGACGCCGCAGATCTATCACGGTATCGCGGATTTTGTCGGCGACAGTCTTCAGCTTGCCGTGAGGGCGACCGAGGTCGAGGCCGCGGTCATCGTCCAGTGCGGCGTGCATTTCATGGCCGAAACCTCGAAAATCCTCAACCCGTCCAAAACGGTGCTGATCCCCGACGCAGCAGCCGGCTGTTCGCTGGCCGAGAGCATAACCGCCGAAGGGATCGCCGAGATGCGGCAGCGATATCCCGGCGCGCCGGTTGTCAGCTACGTGAACACCACCGCCGAGGTAAAGGCCGCCTCCGATATCTGCTGCACCTCGTCGAACGCGGCGCAGATCGTCGCCGCGATGGAAGGCGACACCGTCATCATGACGCCGGACCGCTATCTGGCGCAGAACGTCGCCCGTCAGGTGCCGCAAAAGCGCGTCGTGTGGTGGGAGGGGTCGTGCATCGTTCACGAGCAGTATACGGTCGGCGACCTGCGCGAGTTCCGCGAATGGAACCCCGGAACCCGTATCATCGCACATCCCGAATGCCCGCCCGATGTGGTGGCCGAGGCCGATTTCTCCGGCTCGACCAGCGGGATCATCGACTATGTCCACCGCGAACGGCCGGAAAAGGCGATGCTGGTCACCGAATGCTCGATGGCCTCGAACATTGCCGACGAACTGCCCGAGGTGAATTTCGTCGGCCCCTGCAACATGTGCCCCTATATGAAGAAGATCACGCTGGAAAAGGTGCTGTGGTCACTGCACGGCATGCACGGCGCGGTCGAGGTCGACGCCGAGGTGGCCGCGCAGGCACGCGTCGCGGTCCAGCGCATGATCGACCTGTCGCGCAAGCTCTCCGGCTGAAGGGCGCCGAAGGGATGGACGAAATCTCTACCGAGCGCGTGATCATTGTCGGCGCGGGGCTGGGGGCGCTCTATGCGGCGCTGAAGCTGGCGCCGCACCCGGTGCTGGTCCTCTCGCCCGAACCGCTCGGCGCCGGGGCAAGCTCCGCCTGGGCGCAGGGCGGTGTCGCCGCGGCGATGAGCGCGGCCGACAGCGCCGAGGCCCACGCGGCCGATACGCTGCGCGCCGGCGCCGGCACGGTCGACCCCGGCGTCGCAACCGCTGTTACCGCCGAAGCACGGGCACATATCCTCGATCTGACCCGGCTTGGCACACCGTTCGACCGCACGCCCGATGGCGGCTACGTGATGTCGCGCGAGGCCGCGCACAGCTTTGCCCGCGTCGTCCGGGTACGCGGCGATCAGGCCGGCGCCGAGATCATGAAATCCCTGATTGCCGAGGTGCGCGGCACGCCGTCGATTCAGGTGCTCGAAGGGGTGATGGCGACGGGGCTGCGCACCGAAGGCGGCAGGGTCACCGGTATCACGGTCGCCCTTTCACGGCCCGAGGGGTCGCCGCCGGTGCTGCTGCGCGGCACCGCCTGCCTGCTCGCCGGCGGCGGGTCGGGCGGGCTTTTTGCCCTGACAACCAACCCGCCGCGCATTCGCGGGCAGGTGATCGGGATGGCGGCGCGCGCCGGGGCGCTGATCGCCGACGCGGAATTCGTGCAGTTCCACCCGACCGCCATAGATTGCAGCGCCGACCCCGCCCCGCTTGCCACCGAGGCGCTGCGCGGCGAAGGAGCGATACTGCTCAACCGCAACGGCGAACGGTTCATGACCACCGTTCATCCCGACGCGGAGCTGGCTCCGCGCGACATCGTGGCCCGGGCCATCTATGCCCAGACGCAGGCCGGCCTGCGCCCGGTGCTGGATACACGCGATGCCATCGGGCCACGGATCGCAACCGATTTTCCCGCCGTCACCGAGGCCTGTGCCCGCGCCGGGATCGACCCTGCGACCGACCCGATCCCGGTCGCTGCCGCCGCACATTACCATATGGGCGGGATCGACACCGATGCCCGGGGCCGCGCCAGCCTCGGCAATCTCTGGGTCTGCGGCGAGGCATCTTCGACCGGGCTGCACGGCGCCAACCGGCTCGCCTCGAACGGGCTGCTCGAGGCGCTGGTCTATGCCCGCCGGGCGGCGCTGGGGATCGCCGCGGCGCTTGGCGATACAGGCAGGCCTGCCGCTGCGATCGAACTTCCCGATCTGCCGTCCGGCATTGTTCCCGACCCGGCGCTGGTCTCGCGTCTTCGCCGGGCGATGACCGATCATGTGGGCGTCATCCGCGATGCGCGGGGTCTGCGCCATGCGCTGCGCGAGATCGCCGCGATCGAGGCCGCGCAACCCGAGTGCGACACGCTGTGCAACATGACCGCCACCGCGACGCTGATCGCCGCCGCCGCGCTTCTGCGCGAGGAAAGCCGCGGCGCCCATTTTCGCGCCGATTTTCCCGAATCCGACAATGCCGCGGCACAACGCCGCCGCATGTCGCTGGCCGAGGCGTGCGCCCTGCGCGCCGGCCTGCAACCGGAGCCCACGAAATGACATTGCCGCCCCTGCCCGACATGATCCTCGAACCCATGGTCCGGGCTGCACTGATGGAGGATCTGGGCACCATGGGCGATATCACGACCCGAACCGTGATTCCGCAGGGCATGACCCATACGGCACATCTCAGGGCGCGCGAGGGCGGCGTCGTCTCGGGCATGCAGATCGCCCGCATCGCATTTCTGCTGATCGACCCGTCCGTTGCCGTACGCACGCTTGCGGGGGATGGCGACCGCATCGCCGAAGGCGAGGTGCTGATGGAAATCCACGGCGCTGCCGCCGCGATATTGTCCGCCGAACGCGTGGCGCTCAATTTCGCCGGCCGGCTGAGCGGGATCGCCACGCTGACCGCCGCCCATGTTGCCGAAACGACGGGAACGCGCGCGCGGATCACCTGCACCCGCAAGACCACGCCGGGCCTGAGACTGGCCGAGAAACAGGCGGTACTGCACGGCGGCGGTTTCAACCACCGCTTCTCGCTGTCCGACGCCATCCTGATCAAGGACAACCACATCGCCGCCGCCGGCGGCATCCGGCCGGTGCTGCGGGCGGTCAGGGCGAACGCCTCGCACATGATGCGGGTCGAGATCGAGGTGGACCGGCTCGACCAGCTGGCCGAGGTGCTGGACGAAGGCGGGGCGGATGTCGTGCTGCTCGACAACATGGACACCGCGACGCTGCGCGAGGCCGTGTCCATGGCCGCCGGGCGCGTGGTGCTCGAAGCCTCGGGTAACATGCGGCTGGGCCGCATCGCCGAGGTCGCGGCGACCGGCGTCGATTATATCTCGTCTGGTTCACTGACCCATTCGGCGCGGACGCTCGACCTCGGGCTCGATTTCTGAGCCGAAAACGCGCATCGGCGCGCGGAATCCGGCTCGACGATTGACCGGGCGTTCCGGCGCGCGCAGGCTGGAGACGGCCCTTGTGCCGCAAAAAGCCGCAGGCCCTGAAACGCCACGGGATTCATCATGACCGACCGCTTCGTGCCACCGACGATCGCCCCTCCCGGCAAGCCGCTGGGTATTCTGGCGAGCGTGCGCGCGGCGCGGCGGAACGTGCTGGGGATTCTGCCGGCGATCTCCTTCACCCAGCCCATCGTGACCGGCACCACCGGGCCGGCCCGCTGGCACATGGTGCAGGGCCCCGAGGGCCTGCGGCGGATCTTTCTCGACAACGTGGCCAACTACCCCAAGTCCGAGGTGATGCTCAGGATGCTGCGACCGGCGGTCGGCACCAGTCTTTTCACCTCCGAAGGCGATGCGTGGCGCTGGCAGCGCCGCGCCATCGCGCCGGTCTTTGCGGCGCGCAACATCGACAGCCTCGCCCCCTTCATGACCCGCACGGCGGAACGCACCGCCGAGCGGCTGTCGGCGGCGCGCGAGCCCGTGGAAATGGTGCGCGAGATGCTGACAGCCACCTTCGACGTGATCTGCGAGGTTGCCCTGTCGGGCCGGGCCCATTTCGATGCCGATATCTACAGTGCAGCGCTCACCCGCTATTTCCTGACCATCGGGCGCGCCTCGCTGCTCGATTTCCTCGACCTGCCGCCATGGATGCCCCGTCCGGCCGATATCCTCGGGCGCGGCGCGGTGAAAACCATGCACCGCATGGTCGCCAGCGCCATCGAGGCACGGCGCGCCTCGGGTCCGTGCGACGGCGACGACCTGCTGGATTACATGCTGACGGCGCGCGATCCGCAGACCGGGCGGCGGATGACTCCGGCCGAACTGCTGCGCAACATGCAGTTCTTCATCGTCGCCGGGCACGAGACCACCGCGCTGGCGCTGTCATGGTCGTTGCTGATGCTGGCACACGACAGCGCGGCGCAGGATCATGCCCATGCCGAGGCGCGCGCGGCGCTGGGGGAACGCCCGGCGGAAGCGGGTGATCTGGACAACCTGCCCTATATCCTGAGCGTCCTTGAAGAGACGATGCGTCTCTATCCGCCGGTGGGTCTGCTTGCGCGCAACGTTCTGGCCGAGGACAGGCTCTACGACCGCCCCGTCCGGCCGAAGGACACGGTGTTCCTGAACATCTACGCCCTGCATCGCAGCCGGTTGCTCTGGCAGCGGCCCGACGCCTTCGACCCCGGCAACTTCGCCCCCGGGGCGGTGGCCGCGCGCGACCGTTACGAATACCTGCCCTTCGGCGCCGGGCCACGCGTCTGCGTGGGATCGAATTTCGCCATGATGCAGGCCCGGATCATCCTGTCGACGCTGCTTGCGCGCTACCGCTTCACGCCTGCCGGCGGCGCCTTGCCGGTGCCAGTGATGCACATGACGGTGCGCCCCGATCCGGGGATCACGCTGCGGGTGACGCGGTATATCGATGGGATGTGACCGGCCCGGCAAATTTCGTGCCGGCAGGGCAGGCCCCCCGGCACGAATGCGTAGCCGATACGCGGTGCCAGACGCAGAGTCGAAACGCACTATCCGGCCGGATAGCCGCCGACCGCCTTGACCTCGAGAAAGTCGTCGAGCCCGAACTTGCCACCCTCGCGCCCGTTGCCCGACTGCCTGATGCCGCCGAAGGGCGAGCCCTGCGAGCGCGACTGGCCGTTCAGTTCCACCATCCCGGCGCGAAGCCGGCGGGCCATGCGGCGCAACCGGTCGGGGTCCTGCGTCTGGGCATAGTTGGTCAGGCCATAGACCGTGTCGTTGGCGATGCGTACCGCCTCGTCTTCCGTGTCGAAGGGCATGATCGACAGCACCGGGCCAAAGATCTCCTCGCGCGCGATGGTCATTCCGGGTGTGACATCGGCAAAGACAGTCGGCCGGGCGAAGTAGCCACGATTCAGCCCCTCGGGCCGGCCGGGGCCGCCGCTCACCAGGCGGGCGCCTTCATCGATTCCCTTCTGGATCAGGCCCTGCACCTTGTCCCACTGCATCCGGCTGACCAGCGGCCCGATGTGGCGCCCCTCCTCGTGGGCGCTGGCGACGCGAACGCCCTCGGCCGCCACGCGCGCCGCCTCGACCGTGCGCTCGTAGACGGAACGTTCGACCAGCATCCGGGTCGGTGCGTTGCACGACTGGCCGGTGTTCTGCATGCAATGGGCGACGCCGCGCCGGACCGCATCCTCGCCGGCATCGGCAAAGATCAGGTTCGCCCCCTTGCCGCCCAGTTCGAGGCTCACCCGCTTCAGCGTATCCGCCGCCGCCTTCGAGATGGCAATGCCGGCGCGGGTCGAACCGGTGAAGCTGACCATGTCGATACCGGGATGCGCCGAAAGCTGGCTGCCGACACCCGGTCCATCGCCGTTTACCATGTTGTAGACACCGGCCGGAACGCCGGCCTCGTCGACGATCTCGCTGAACAGGACCGATGAAAGCGGCGCGATCTCGGACGGTTTCAGCACCATGGTGCAGCCGGTCAGCAATGCCGGGATCACCTTGAGCGTCACCTGATTCATCGGCCAGTTCCACGGCGTTATCATGGCGACCGTGCCGATGGGGTCCATGACGATGCGGTCATTGGGCGAATGATCGTTCAGCGGGCGGACAAATTCGAAATCGCGGATCGCTTCGAGGAAGCCCTCGATATGCCACGATCCGGCAGTCACCTGGCTGGCACGCGACAGCCGGATCGGCGCCCCCATCTCCAGCGTCATCGCCTGCGCCATTTCCTCGGCGCGCCGGTTGTAGATTTCGAGAATCCGCTCGACGCAGGCGATCCGCTCGGCCGGGTCTGTCTGCGACCAGGCCGGAAACGCCGCATTGGCTGCGGCCACCGCCGCGTCGGTATCGGCCTGATCGCCGAGCGATATCAGCGCGACCTCTTCCTCGGTCGAGGGGTCGATCACGGGAAAATCGCGCGCCGCGGCAGGGCCGACCCAGGCGCCGTTGATGTAGAACTGACGTTTTTCGATCATCGGGTTCCCTCCCGCCGGACAATTTGCGACAGAGTGTCACCGCTCGACCGAGGCCGCAAGGTGGTGTTCATTTCGCGTCCGCAGCATATCAGAGAGTTCAACGGTTATCGGGGCGCGTGGCGCGCACCCGCACCAGACCAGGAAGGCAACCCGATCATGGCATTGCGCATCAACGATACCTTTCCCGATCTCAGGCTCGAAACCAGCCAGGGCGAGATCGCATCCTTTCACGACTGGATCGGCGACGGCTGGGCGATCCTGTTTTCGCACCCCAAGGATTTCACCCCCGTCTGCACGACCGAGTTCGGCGCGGTGGCGCAGCTTGCCGACGAATGGGCAAAGCGGAACACCAGGGTGATCGGCCTGTCGGTGGATGGCGTGGACGAACACAGGCGGTGGATCGGCGATATCGAGAAGATCGCCGGGGGCGACGTGACCTTTCCGATCATCGCCGACGAGGATCTGGCAATCTCCAAGCAACTCGACATGCTGCCGGCCGGTGCCTACCTGCCCGACGGCCGCACCGCCGCCGACAGCGCCTCGGTCCGCTCGGTCTTCATCATCTCGCCGGACAGGAAGCTCCAGCTTTCGATGACCTACCCGATGTCGGTCGGTCGCAACTTTGCCGAGGTGCTGCGGGCGCTCGATGCGCTTCAGGCCACCTACCAGACCCCGGTCGCGACGCCCGCCAACTGGACCGGCGGTCAGGATGTCATTGTCGCGCTGTCGCTCGACGACGACGCGGCGCGGGCGAGATTCGGCGAGATCGACACCGTTCTGCCCTATCTGCGCAAGGCGAAGCAGCCTGCCTGAGCGGCAGGTTCCCGCCATTTCCGGCCGCCTTGCGGGCATTTCGTGGGGCGGCCGCATCAGACCGGCGTTAATCGGCACCACCGGCTTGCTCACCCAGAGCCGGCATGGCAGGTTTTTCGTGAATTGCATTGCCCGGCAGCTACGCCCGGAGCACAGGGGGATTACAAGCCATGTTCAGCCGTCGCGATATTGTTCTGGGAACCGCCGCCCTTCTGGCCACGCCGTCGGTCGCACGCGCCGCGGATCAGGAAACCTATGAACTGCCCAAGCAGTTCCGGACCTATATCGTCCGCGCCAAACCCGAGTTCCGGCCGGGCGAGATCATCATCCTGACCAGGCAGCACTTTCTCTATTTCATCCTGCCGGATGAAAAGGCCATCCGCTACGGCGTTGCCGTCGGAAGCGAGGGGCGGAACCTGTCGGGTTCGGCGGTGGTCAGGCGCAAGGCCGAATGGCCAAGCTGGACGCCGACAGCGAACATGATCCGCCGCGAACCGCAGGTTTACCGGAAATTCGCCGGGGGCATGCCGGGCGGGCCGGAAAATCCGCTCGGCGCGCGCGCGCTCTATCTCTATCGCGGCGGTCGCGACACGCGCTACCGCATCCACGGCACGCCGCAGCCGTGGACAATCGGGCGTTCGGTGTCCTCGGGCTGCATCCGGCTGCACAACGACGCGATCATCGATCTCTACAACCGCGCTCCGGTCGGAACCCGCGTCACTGTCTATTGACCGGCGCGCAGCGCCGGTTTCGGATGCCGCTGAAACCGGCCGCACCCCGTGGCGAAGACGCGCGGGATTTGAACTGATCGCCATGAGGACGGACAGTTCGCGAAAGTCGGCTTTGCGGACGAAGCTGCCGTTCTTCTTTCGCCCGGAACAGCCGCTTCAGCGGCCCGGGCGGCGCCCGTCCGCCCCCTCGGGCGGGCGCCTTGCGACTTCACCGCGCGCGCAAACGTTGGAGGTTCGTGGCAGGCATGAAGTGAAGACCAAAAGCGTTGAACGCCCACCCGGCAGGCAGGCCACCAGCCGCGCCGCGGGATTGCGGTGCCTCAGGCACGACCCTTCCACGGCACCGTCAGACGCTCGGCCATGCGCATCGCCATGTCGATGCCGTAGCCCACAATGCCGATCAGGATGATCCCCATGATGACGATATCGGTAAGCTGGAACTTGGACGCGGCGATGATCATCATCCCCACCCCTTTCTGGGCCGCCACCAGTTCGGCGGCGACGACGGTGCTCCAGCAGACCCCCATCGCCACCCGTGCGCCGGTGAAGATCTCGGGCAGGGAGTTGGGTACGATCACATGGGCCAGCACCTGCCGACGGGAAGCGCCCAGCGAATAGGCGGCGTGCACCTTGCTGATATTCACCCCCGAAACCCCGGCACGCGCCGCGATGGTCATGATCCACAGCGCGGCAAGAAACAGCAGCACGATCTTGCCCGTTTCCCAGATACCGAACCAGATGATGACCAGCGGAATCAGCGCCAGCGGTGGCACCGGCCGCATGAACTCGACGATCGGGTCGAACCAGCCGCGCACCCAGCCCGACAGCCCCATGGCATAGCCGAGCGGGATGCCGATGAGCGAGCCGAGCAGGAAGCCGGCGAAAACGCGCAGCAGCGACCAGCCGATGTGCTGCCACAGGGTCGCGTTCTGATAACCGCCGGAAACGATCTCGACAAACCGCTGTGCCACCGCCTCGGGCGAGGGCATCCAGACCGGTTCCATCTGCAACCCCTTCGCCGGCGCAAAGCTGAGCGAGCCCCGCAGCGTCAGGGTTACCCGGCCATCGGTCACCCGAACGGTCTCGCCCGGCTCTATGAACTTGTCATCGACGGTAACGATACGAAACCCCGGCGAGGCAGCCCCCGGATCGTTGTCGGCAACCCTGATCAGCACCGACCGCCAGGCACCGACCACCGCGGCATCGTCCTGCACGAAGGCGCCACCGCCGGATACCCCGGGCGGGTCGATATCGGCGCCGACCTCGTGCACGCGAATGGCGACCCGGGCGGTACCGCTCCGGCCCGCGCTGTCGCGGGCGCTGTAGCTGAACGCCGTCTCGCCGACGAACGGCGCCGGTACGTGGAACGGAACCCATTTCGACCCGGTGAAGGCGCCCCATATAAGAAAGATCACCAGCACCGACAGCACCGAGGCCGCCCTGTCGGGCCGGACCGCGCTTTCATCGCCGAAGGCGATCGTCTTCCCGCCGGCCGGCCGAGGCGCCTTTCCGCCCAGCGAACGGATGAAATGCACCGCAAAATAGCTGCCGAGGAAAAGCGCGGCATAGATCAGCAGAAGCACGAGCCCCGTCATGCCGAAACCCCGGTACGACCCATGATCTCTTCTTCCATTTCCCAGATCATCGACAGAATCTCGTCGCGGGTCGCGGCAAAACCCCCGCTGTTCCTGATTTCCCGCAGATCGGCGTTCACGCCGCAGCTCGCAAAGGGAAGCCGGTATTCGCGAAAGACCGTCCCCGGACGGGGCGCCAGGACCACCAGCCGCTCGCCCAGAAGCAGCGCCTCCTCCACCGAATGGGTGACCAGAATCACCGTCTTGCCGGTTTCCTTCCAAAGCCGCAGGATGAGACCCTGCATCTTCTCGCGCGTCAGCGCATCGAGCGCGCCGAGCGGCTCGTCCATCAGGATCACATCGGGGTCGTTGGCCAGGCAGCGCGCCAGCGCCACCCGCTGCTGCATGCCGCCCGACAGTTCGTAGACCGCCTTGTCCTTGAATTCGCGCAGCCCGACCGTATCGAGCAGATGATCGACGATTTCGTCACGCGCCCGTCTGGGCATGTGCTTCATCCGGGGGCCGAAGGCGACGTTCTTGCGCACATTCATCCATTCGAACAGCGCGCCCTGCTGGAACACCATTCCACGCTCCGCCCCGGGCCCGGTCACCGCGCGCCCGTTCAGGCGGACCAGCCCCCTGCTCGGCGCAAGAAATCCGGCGACGACATTCAGCAGTGTCGTCTTCCCGCAGCCCGACGGCCCGAGGATCGTCACGATCTCGCCCGTCGCAACGGAAAGCGTGATGTCGCGCAACGCCTGCACATGCGTTCCGTCCGGCAGGGCGAAACACATGGACAGATTCCGGATCTCAAGGCCAGCCATGGCCGGCGGTACCCCGCTGTTCAGTTGCGGGGCGAAAGATCACATTTCACCGGCAGCCTGCAAGTAGGTCGTGTCGACCGCCGCGTTGTAGCTGTCGAGCGCCCTGGGGATCGAGCCCGTTTCCTCGAACACGCGGGCAACGCCGAGCATGTAATCCTGCATCCCGCCACCAAGCCATCGCGCCTCGAGCTGCTCGGCGACCGGCGGGAAAACGAAGGTGTCGATGGTGGCGGCAGCCGCATCGAGGTCCATCCCGGCATCTTTGGCGATGACCGCCAGCATCTCGTCGCGCCTGTCGCCGGCGTTCCACATCGCGTTCGCCTCGGCCGTGACGGCGAGGAACCTACTCAGCAACTCGCCGTTGGCGGCGGCAAACTCCGCCGGCACCGAGGTCACGTCGAAGACGAGGATGCCGAGCGCTTCCTTCTCCGCCCCCGAGAGCAGCACGTTGCCGTGCTCCTTCATCCGCAGCAGCGCACCGCCCCAGCCGCAGACCATGTCGAGGTTGCCCTGGGCAAAGGCCGCCGCGCCCTCTGGCGGCGACATGTCGACGATATCGAGGGTCGATGTATCGATGCCGAAGTGTCTCATCTGGGCGAGAAAACCGAAATGCGCCGCCGTCCCGAGCGGCACGCCCACCTTTCTGCCCTCAAGCTCCCGCGCGTTCTTCTGATCGATCTCGAGGGTTTCGGCGACGACGCAATTGTCGTTCTCCGAATAGGTCATGGTGATATCGACCGCCTTGAGATCCTGCCCGGCAGAAACGGCCACCACGAAGGGCGGAACGCCCTGGCTGAGCGAGATCTGCACCCCGCCCGACGCCATCGCCGCCGACATTGCGGTTCCGGTCTCGAACGCGACCCAGTTGACCTCGGTTCCCAGCGCCTCGTCGTACATGCCGGTCGCCTTGGCGTATTGATAGGGCATGGGCAGTTCGAGGAAATAGCCGACGGTCAACGGCTCTGCGGCCAGAGCCGGATGAATACCGCCCAGGGCCGCAAGGCCCGCCATTGCGCTGCGGAAGCCGGTCTTGAGGATCATGCGTTCTCTCCAGTTTGTTAAGAAGCGACAGGTATACAAGAAAGCGGGTCAGTTGCCCGACCCGCCGGAATGGGCAGACTGTACGGCGAAATTCGCGATCGGCAACCGCGCGCTGCCGCGACGGGCCCGAAACCGGATTCTGCACCTTCCCCAAACCCGGTTTCCGTGCACAGTAGTGGGGACCGCGCCGGCAACCCGACCCTGCCGGCGCCGGACGCACGCCCATGGCCGAAGGAGCCGCCCGATGAACCAGAACCTTGCCGCAAACGACATTTCGCAGGTGATCGAAGCCGACCGCGCCCATGTCTGGCATCACCTGCTGCAACACAAGCCGCTGGAAACCGCCGACCCGAGGATCATGGTCGAAGGCAAGGGCATGCGGCTGTGGGACGCAGCCGGCAGGGAATACCTCGATGCGGTATCGGGCGGCGTGTGGACGGTGAACGTCGGCTACGGGCGCGAATCGATTGCCAACGCGGTGCGCGATCAGTTGATCCGGCTGAACTATTTTGCCCAGTCGGCCGGTTCCATCCCCGGCTCGCGCTTTGCCGAGAAGCTGATCTCGAAAATGCCGGGGCTGAGCCGGGTCTATTACTGCAACTCGGGCACCGAGGCGAACGAGAAGGTCTTCAAGATGGTGCGCCAGATCGCGCACAAGCGCCACGGCGGGCGCAAGTACAAGATCCTCTATCGCGAGCGCGACTATCACGGTTCCTCGCTTGCCGCGATGTCGGCGGGCGGCCAGCCCGAGCGCAACGCCCAGTACGGCCCCTTCGCACCGGGTTTCGTCGAGGTTCCGCATTGTCTCGAATACCGCGCCCAGTGGGATGTGGAAAATTACGGCGAACGCGCCGCCGACGCGATCGAGGAGGTTATCCTGCGCGAAGGCCCCGACACCATCGGCGCGCTCTGTCTGGAGCCGGTCACGGCGGGCGGCGGGGTCATCACCCCCCCCGAGGGGTACTGGCAGCGCGTGCAGGAGATCTGCCGCAGGCACGACATCCTGCTGCATATCGACGAGGTCGTCTGCGGCATCGGCCGCACCGGAACATGGTTCGGCTATCAGCAATACGGGGTCGAACCCGATTTCGTCACCATGGCCAAGGGCGTTGCCTCGGGCTATGCCGCCATCGCCTGCACTGTGACGACCGAGCGGGTCTTCGAGATGTTCAAGGACAATCCGGGCGATCCGCTGGACTACTTCCGCGATATCTCGACCTTCGGCGGCTGCACCGCCGGCCCGGCAGCGGCGCTGGAGAACATGCGCATCATCGAGGACGAGGGTCTGCTGGAAAACACTACCGCCATGGGCGAGCGGCTGATGGACAACCTGCGCGGCCTGAAGGAAAGGCACGCCGCGGTCGGCGATGTGCGCGGCAAGGGGCTGTTCTGCGGTGCCGAGCTTGTCGCGAACCGCACCACCAGGGAGCCGGTCGACGAAAAGCAGGCGCAGGCGGTGGTGGCGGATTGCTACGCGCAGGGCGTCATCATCGGCGCGACCAACCGGTCGCTGCCGGGGCTCAACACCACGCTCTGCCTGTCGCCCGCCCTGATCGCGACACCCGACGATATCGACCGGATCACCGAAGCGATGGATGGTGCGCTCGGCCGCGTCTTCGGCTGAGCGGCACGGCCGAAGGCACGGGCACCGGCAGGGGGTGCATGACACCCATTCGGGATCGCCCGGTGAAATCCGGCATCCGCCGCCTTATATTACCGGTGTGCGAACGGGCCGAAACAGGAAGGATCTTCCATGGCACGCAGCGGATTTCTCGGCGATTTTCTGGGCAATCTCTATGGCCGCGCGCGCTGGCCCATCGGCGGGTCCGACCGGCGCCCGATCAGCGACCTGTGCCTTGCGCTGCTGTCGGCGGCGGGCGAGGTTTCGGGGATGCGGCTGGCATCGGTCATTTTCGACAAGTATCGCAAGCTGACGTCTGGACAGAAGCTCGCCTTCTTCACCTTCCTCAACGACGCGCTCGACGTGGACGGGGCAAGGGTCGCCGCGCTGGGGCGGGCCTATGCCGCCGACCCGTCGCCCGGGAATTTCCGCGCATTGGTGCACGAAGCCGAGCCGAAGCGGCAGGAACTGTTCCGCAGGCTGCATCAGGCGCCCGGCGCGACCGCCGAAATCGTCGCGGCGCGTGTCGACCTGCTGGGAATGCTCAAGGAGCATCCCGAGCTTCAGCGCACCGACATGGATTTTGTCCATCTGCTGCGAAGCTGGTTCAACCGCGGCTTCCTGCGGATCGAACAGATCGACTGGAACACCTCGGCCACCCTGCTTGAAAAGATCGTCGCCTACGAGGCGGTGCACGAAATTCACGACTGGGACGAGTTGCGCCGGCGGCTTCACCCGTCCGACCGGCGCTGCTTCGCCTTTTTTCATCCCTCGATGCCGGGCGAACCGCTGATCTTTGTCGAGGTGGCGCTGACGCAGGGCGTTCCGGGCTCGATCCAGGCGCTGCTGGAGGAAAACCGGGCGGTCCTGCGCGCCGACGAGGCCGATACCGCCGTCTTCTATTCGATCTCGAACTGTCAGCGCGGACTCAAGGGTATCTCCTTCGGCAATTTCCTGATCAAGCAGGTTGTATCGCAACTCAGCCGCGAACTGCCGAAGCTCGACACCTTCGTCACCCTGTCGCCGATGCCCGGCCTCAACCGCTGGCTCGAATCCCTGCCGGCGGACAATGCCGCCCGGCGCCTTCTGGCGGGCAAGGCGAACCCCGCCGAGGCCGAGGCGCTGGCCGCACGCTATCTGCTCGAAGCGCGGCGGAGCGACGGTTTCCCGCAGGACCCGGTCGCCCGTTTCCATCTTGGCAACGGGGCAATCGTTCACAAGGTTCATGCCGGCGCGGATACCAGCGAGCACGGCATGCACCAGTCCAGCGGCATGATGGTGAACTACCTCTACGATCGGGCACAGACCGAAAGAAACCACGAATCCTTCACCGCCGAACAGAAGATCGCCGCCAGCCGCGCTGTCCGGGCAAAGCTCAGGGCCGACCGCGCCGCCGGCACCGCCAAGGCAGCGCCCAAGGCCGCCGCCGAGGCGCCGGGAGGCTGACAGCCGAGGCGCGCCGCCCGGATGGCGAAGGCGCGCGAATTTTGCCACGCCGGCACATATTGCGGCCCGCTTCGTCTCAGCGACACAGCGGCAGGTGGACCTTCGCCACGGGCGCGGCTAGAGGATTCCAACGATACTCATTCCGGGGAGGTCACCGAATGATCCTGTGTGCCGGCGAGGCCCTGATCGACATGCTGCCGCGCATGTCCACCGCAAACGAACATGCCTTTGCCCCGGTGGCCGGGGGGTCCGTCTTCAACACGGCAATCGCGCTGGGGCGTCTGGGGGCGCCGGTGAAGTTCTTCACCGGCCTGTCGACCGATCTGTTCGGGCGCAAGCTGGAAGGCGCGCTGCTGGCAAGCGGTGTCGACTACACGCTCTGCGCCCGCTCCGACAGGGCCACGACACTCGCCTTCGTCGAACTGACCGACGGGCACGCCAAATACGCCTTCTACGACGAGGGCACCGCCGGCCGCAGGCTGACCGCCGCCGACCTGCCCGATCCCGCCGCGCTGGCCAATGTGACGGCCCTGTTTGTCGGTGGCATTTCGCTGATGGTCGAACCCTGCGGCGCGGCCTACGAGGCGCTTGCGCTGCGCGAGGCGGCCAGACGCATCGTGATGATCGACCCCAACATCCGCCCCAGCTTCATCAAGGACGAGGCCGCCTATCGCACACGGATCAACCGCCTGATCGCCGCAGCGGATATCGTGAAGGTTTCGGACGAGGACCTGCGCTGGCTGGCCGGCGACGGATCGCTGAGCGAACTGGCGGCACGCATGCTGGAAAAGGGTCCGACGATCGTCTGTGTGACCGCAGGCTCCGACGGGGTGACAGCGCACCTGAAGGACCGGGCCTATACCGCAACCGGCAGGGCCGTCGAGGTGGTGGATACCGTCGGAGCGGGCGATACGTTCAACGCCGGTTTCCTCGCCGGACTGGAACGGGCCGGAAGGCTCGACAAGAAGAAACTTGCCGACATCACCAGGAAGGATCTGTTGTCCGCCCTGACGCTGGGCAACGCCGCCGCAGCGGTCACCGTAAGCCGCGCCGGTGCCAACCCGCCGACAGCCGAGGAACTTGGCCTGTGAGAGCACTGATCCAGCGCGTGACGCGCGCTTCGGTCACGGTGGACGGCGAGATCGTCGGACAGATCGGCGCCGGGGTTCTGGCGCTGGTCTGCGCGATGCGGGGCGACAGCGAGGCCGAGGCCGAAAAGCTCGCCGGAAAGCTCGCCAGACTGCGGATATTCCATGACGAGGCGGGCAAGATGAACCGTTCGCTGCAGGACACGGACGGCGCGGCGCTAGTGGTCAGCCAGTTCACCCTTGCCGCCGACACCAGCCGTGGCAACCGTCCGGGGTTCTCGGCCGCCGCCGACCCCGCCGATGGCGAGCGTCTCGTCCGCCATTTCGCCGCGACCCTCGCCGCGCTCGGACCCGAGGTCGCAACCGGCCGCTTTGCCGCCGAAATGGCCGTCGAACTGGTGAACGACGGCCCGGTCACGATCTGGCTCGAGATCCCGCCGGCAAGTGCCTAGATTCTCAGCGTTTTGCCCGCGTTCTATGCAGAGGCAGCCGCGTCTGCCCGGGTTCCACGCACCAACCGGTATTTTTCGCTTAACTTCGCGTCAAGATTTGTTGCAGTGTCTCAATCCTCTCTGCAAGGTGGTGCCATGAGCGAAAAGGCCAGATTTTTTGACGAGTTGCTGGGGCATGACGAGACACCGCGTTCGCCCTACGGCACCTATCACGCGTGGTTTGCCGCCGAGGACATCGGCCGCCTGCGCAAGAAATCATCGGATGCCGAAACCTTCTTCCGGCGCACGGGCATCACCTTCAACGTTTACGGGCAGGAAGAGGCCGACGAGCGGCTGATCCCCTTCGACATCGTTCCGCGCATCATTTCTGCGCGCGAATGGCACAGGCTGAGCCGCGGCATCGAACAGCGGGTCCGGGCGATCAATGCCTTTCTGCACGATATCTATCACCGTCAGGAGATCATCCGCGCCGGCCGCGTCCCTGCCGAACTGATCGCGCGAAACGAAGCGTTCCTGCCGCAGATGATCGGTGTCACCCCGCCGGGCGGTGTCTATACCCATATTGTCGGAACCGACCTCGTGCGCACTGGCGAAGACGAGTTCTATGTGCTGGAGGACAACGCCCGCACCCCGTCCGGCGTATCCTATATGCTGGAAAACCGCGAAACCATGCTGAACATGTTCCCCGAGCTTTTCAGCAGGATACGCGTCCAGCCGGTACAGGATTATCCGACGCGCCTGCGCCGGTCGCTCACCGCCAGCGCGCCGCCAGCCTGTTCCGACCGGCCGGTGGTGGCGGTGCTGACGCCGGGCATTCACAACTCGGCCTATTTCGAACATTCGTTCCTGGCCGACAACATGGGCGCCGAACTGGTCGAGGGCAGCGACTTGCGGGTGGTGGACGGGCGCATCGCCATGCGCACCACCGAAGGATACCGGGCCATCGATGTACTGTACCGACGGGTCGATGACGATTTCCTCGACCCGCTCAACTTCAATCCCGATTCGGTTCTGGGCGTTCCCGGCATCATGGACGTCTACCGCGCCGGCGGCATCACCATCGCCAACGCGCCGGGCACCGGCATCGCCGACGACAAGGCGATCTATTCCTACATGCCCGATATCGTCGAATTCTATACCGGCGAAAAGGCGCTGCTTTCCAATGTGCCCACGTGGCGCTGCTCGGAACCCGACAGTCTGGCCTATGTGCTCGACCACCTGTCGGAACTGGTGGTGAAGGAGGTGCACGGCTCGGGCGGCTACGGCATGCTTGTCGGGCCTGCCGCGTCGAAGCGGGAAATCGCCGGCTTCCGCGAAAAGCTGGTCGCGCGGCCCGGCAATTACATCGCGCAACCGACGCTGGCGCTTTCGACGGTGCCGATCCTGACCAAGGCCGGGCTTGCTCCGCGCCATGTCGATCTGCGGCCTTTCGTGCTGGTGTCACCCAACGGGGTCGACCTGACGCCGGGCGGGCTGACACGGGTCGCGCTGAAGAAGGGATCGCTTGTGGTGAACTCCAGCCAAGGCGGAGGCACCAAGGACACCTGGGTGCTGGAGGACTGACAGTATGCTCGGCAAGACCGCTGGCGGCCTTTACTGGATGTACCGCTATCTTGAGCGCAGCGAGAATATCTCGCGCCTGATCGAGGCCGGGTTCCGCAACGCCCTGACCCGCCCGTCGACGATGGATGACGAATGGGCGGCAGTGCTGGACGCGGCGGGGGCGCGGAATGCCTATCTCGACCGGCACGACGCCTTCGAACATGCGAAGGTGGTCGATTTCCTGCTGCGCGACCGCAACAACCCGTCGAGCGTGATGAACTGCGTCGAACATGCCCGGAACAACGCCCGGCTGGTGCGCACTGCACTGTCGCGCGAGGTCTGGGAGGCGACCAACGAATGCTGGATGTCGCTGCGCAGCGCGCTTGCCCGGCAGGTCCGCGACCGCGACCTGCCCGAGGTGCTGGCGATGATCCGCCAGCAGAACGCGCTGGTGCGCGGCGCCACCCACGGCACGATGCTGCGCAATGACGTGTTCAATTTCGCCCGCACCGGCACATTCCTCGAACGCGCCGACAGCACGGCGCGCATCCTCGATGTGAAATACTACGTGCTGCTGCCATCGATCAGCTATATCGGCTCCGCGCTCGACAATGTGCAGTGGGAGAACATCCTGCGCTCGGTCGGGGCGCAGTCGTCGTTTCGCTGGCTTCACGGCGCCGATATCTCGGCCATCGAAATCGCGGATTTCCTGATTTTCGATCCGCGCATGCCGCGCTCTCTGGCCTTCTGCGCCGGGAAGGCGGCGGCAAACCTCGGCTATCTGGAACGCGAATACGGAACCCGGAAGCCCTGCCACGACAAGGCCGAGGCCCTTGTCGGCCGGCTGGCCTCCTCGGGCATCGAAAGCATCTTCGAATCCGGTCTCCACGAGTTCATTCTCGATTTCCTCAACGACACCTCAGAACTCGGGTCGATGATCGAAACCGACTACCGATTTTACGGGTAACACATGCGCTTGAAAATCCTGCACCGGACAACCTACAGCTACACCGAGCCTGCGGCATATGCGCTGCAACAGCTTCGGCTGACGCCGAAAAGCCGCATCGGGCAATCCGTCCTGACATGGCAGACCCGGATCGACGGCGGCCAGAAGGAACTGGAATTCGACGACCACAACATGAACCGTGTCATGCTGATCTCCTTTGCCGGAGATGGCCACGAGATCATGGTGACCAGCGAGGGCGAGGTCGAGACGGCCGATACCAGCGGCGTGGTCGGAAAACACGCCGGCTTCGCCCCGCTGTGGTATTTCCAGCGCCAGACGCCGCGCACGCGGCAGGGGGCGGGTGTCCGATCGCTGGTGAAGGGGCTGACGGCGGATTACGACGATCCGATCATGCGCTTTCATGCGCTTTCGGCCCGCGTGCTCGACGCGGTGCCCTACACGCTGGGCGTGACCGATGCCGAAACCAGCGCCGAGGACGCACTGAACGGCGACGGCGGCGTTTGCCAGGATCACGCCCATGTCTTCATCGCCGCCGCGCGCCAACTCGGCTTTCCGGCGCGCTACGTCTCGGGCTATCTGCTGATGGACGGGCAGGAGCAGCAGGAAGCCAGCCACGCCTGGGCCGAGGTCCATATCGAACCGCTGGGCTGGGTCGGGTTCGACGTGGCGAACGGCATCAGCCCCGACGAAAGATATGTCCGCGTCGCCACCGGGCTGGATTACGCCGAGGCCGCACCAATCTCCGGCCTGCATTTCGGCGAATCGGCGGGCGAGACGCTGGCCGTTGACATCCAGGTCCAACAATAGGCCTATGTAGCCAGTATTTTTCGGGAAAAACACGATGACCTATTGTGTCGGCCTGCGGCTTAACCGGGGCCTTGTGTTCATGTCCGACACCCGTACCAATGCGGGTGTCGACAACATTTCGACCTTTCGCAAGATGCACTCCTGGTGCGTGCCGGGCGAGCGTTTCATCACGCTTCTGACCGCCGGCAACCTCGCCACCACGCAGGCCGTGGTCAGCCTGCTGGAGGAGCGCAGCAAGGCGCAGGAGGAACGCAACCCCTCGATCCTCGAACAGCCATCCATGTTTCAGGTGGCGACGCTGGTGGGCCAGACGCTGCGCGAGGTCATCGCGCACCAGTCGCAGAACGGCCAGCAGGCCGACGGGCCGTTTCGGGCCACGCTCATCCTCGGCGGCCAGATCGACCCAGGCCCGACCCGGCTTTTCATGATCTATCCCGAAGGCAACTTCATCGAGGCAAGCGACGACACGCCCTTCTTCCAGATCGGCGAGACGAAGTACGGCCGGCCGATTCTGATCCGTGCCTACGATCCCGACATGGATTTTCCGGAAGCGATCAAGCTTCTGCTCGTTAGTTTCGATTCGACGGTCAAGGCCAACCTGTCGGTCGGCCTCCCCTTCGATGTGCAGACCTACGCGGCCGACAGTCTCGATTACGGATTCCAGACCAGAATCGAAGCGAACGACCCGTATTTTCACCTGATTTCAGATGGATGGGGCGATGCGCTGCGCGACGCATTCGCCAGTCTTCCCCGATTCGACAGCGGCGGCTGACGGGTGGCCGGCAACCGGTCACGGATGTGAAGGACGACCTATTTCTGAGCGTTTTATTCTGGATTGACAAAACTTAGTTTTTTTGTTGGGTATTGCCCTGTGCAGAACGTTCCGGGGGTTCCCCCGAAACCGCTCGAGTTGGACAGGATCGAAACCCATGACGATGATGAACCACACCGGACTGAACGACAGCCCACTCCTTCAGGGGCACCCGGCCTACGACGCGCGCACCATGACCGGTGACGACGGGCTCGCCCAGATCGTGCTGGACGAAAAGGTCTATACGCTGCGCATCACCAAGGCCGGGAAACTGATTCTGACCAAATAGGCACCTGCCGGCTGTAGCGCCTATTCGACCAGGCCTGCGGCAGAAAAATCGATGCCGATGGTGGCGCGGATCATGTCGAGCGTCGCTATCGTGTCGAGCGTCGCATCGAGCGGCCGGCAGGGCGTTTCCGTCTTTCCGGCGGAAATGCAGCGCGCAACCTCGGCAGCCTCGTAGAACAGCCCGTCGAAATGCCTGCCGACCGGTTCGTCGTGGCGCAGGACCACGCCTCCGTCCGGCGAGCGCAGTTCGAACGGGCCGGGCAGATTGAATTCGCTGCCGAAGCGCAGGCTGCCACCGGTGCCGACAATCGCGGCATTGGTCGGGCTGAAACCATAGGGCGTGGTGGCCATGGTGCCGATATTGCCCGCGGCATCGGCCATCACCACCGCCAGTTGCCCGTTCACGCCGCTCGGGTCGACCTGACCGAGCCCGACCATCCGGTCGGGTACGCCCATGAGCTTCACGATCAGCGAGACCGGATATGTCCCCAGATCGAGCAGCGGCCCGCCCGCCAGCGCCGGATCGAACAGGCGGTGCGTTGGCGGCAGGTACTCGCCGTATTCGGTATAGACCGAGCGGATTTCACCGAGCATCCCCGAGGCGAGAATCTGGTCGATCACGTCGAATTTCGGCAGGAAACAGCTCCAGAGCGCCTCGGCAAGAAACAGCCCGCGCGCACGCGCCAGCACCACCATTTCGGCCGCCTGCGCGCGGTTGAGCGCCATCGGCTTTTCCACCAGCACATGTTTGCCGGCGTTCAGTGCCAGCAGCACATGCTCGTGATGCAGGTTGTGCGGGGTGGCAACGTAGATCACATCGACCCCGGGGTCGGACACCAGCGCGTCATAGCTGCCATGGGCATGTGCGATGCCGTTCCTCGCGGCGAAGCCCCGCGCCCCGTCGATGCTGCGCGAGCCGACCGCCGCGACGATCTGCCGGGTGTGCGCCGTCACGCTGGCGGTGAACTGCGCCGCGATCCAGCCGGTGCCGAGAACGCCCCAGCGCAACGCCGGCGCCTCCATCGGCGGGGCGATGCGTGATTTTGGCATGCTCAGCGCGGCGCCCGGCGCGACGGTGCCCTTGGTCGGTTCAGTAGTGCGGGTCATGGTCTGCCTCACGGTTGCCAGTCGGGGGAAAGGGCAACGGGCGCACCCGTTGCGATGGAGACAAGCGCGGCCTCGGCCAGGCGCTGCGCCTCGAGGCCGTCGCGGATGCCGGCAAGCGGCGGAGTGCCATTGCGGATCATCTCGACAAAGGCGATCATCTCGTTGCGGTAGGCGGCTTCGAAACGGGCGATGAAATAGTCCATCGGCGGGGCGCTCAGCGCCCCTTCGGGCCCGGCGATACGCAGATCGTTCTGCGGGCGGTTGTCGATGAACAGAACCTCGCGCGCGCAATGTGCCTCGAGCCGCTGATCGTAGCCCAGAGGCCCGCGCCGGTTATTCGACATCTGCACCATCCGGCCCGAGGCGGTCAGCATCGTCACCATCAGGCTGTCGATATCGCCTGCCGCCCCGATATCGGGGTCAATCTGGCAATTGCCTATTGCATAGAGCGAGGCGATCTCCTCGCCGGTCATGTAGCGCGCCTGGTCGAAATCGTGAACCGCCTGATCGCGCAGCATCCCGCCCGAAACCCTGACATAGGAAACCGGCGGCGGGCCCGGATCGCGGGTATGCATGACAAGCTGCTCCAGCCGCCCGGAGGTGCCTGCCGCGATGCGGTCGCGTACGGTGCGAAAGTTCGGGTCGTAGCGGCGCTGAAACCCCAGCATCACCGGTACGCCCGATGCCTCGACCTGCGTCGTGACACCGGCGACGGTCGGAAAATCGAGGCTGACCGGCTTCTCGCAGAAGACTGCCATCTTTGCCGTCACCGCGTCCAGGAGCAGGCCGGCGTGCGTGTCGGTCGGGCTGGCGATCACCACGCCGTCCACATCGGGGTCGGCGAACACCGTATCGGGCGCGGCCACCTGCGCCCCCAGGCCGGCCGCCAGTTCGTCCCGCGCGGCGCTGGCGACCGGATCGACAACATATTTCAGCCGGACCCCCGGCAGCGCCGCGATATTCCGCGCGTGAACCTGCCCGATCCGCCCCGTTCCGAAAACGGCCAACGCAATCATCTGTTTCCTCCCCGCGAGGTATTCTCGCTGGCAGACGATACGCCGACAGGCAGCGGCGCCAAACGGCAACCTTGACGGGATCTCGTCAAGGTCCGGCCCCGTTCCGGGCCGACACGCGCCGGCCGGTGACGGACACACCGGCGCGGGATCAACCGCGCCTGAGCGCCGGTTCGGCGCGGTCGCGCGTCTGTTCCTCAAACGACCGGCGAAACGCCTCGATCATCAGATAGCTCGACGCGGAGCCGGGATCGATATGACCGAACGAGCGCTCGCCCAGCCGTGCCGTTCGCCCCTTGCGGGCGGCGATGTTCGCCGTCGCCTTCATGCCGTGCAGCGCACCGCGCGCGGCGGCGCGCAGACAACCGGCAACATCGGCACCTTCATCCAGCGCCAGCCGCGCCGCGTCGATCCCCGGCCAACAGGCATCAAGCATGGTCTTGTCGCCGCGCACCGCCCCGCCGCGCTGCTCGATCCCCCGGGCGGCTGCCTCGAAAAAGGCCACCAGCGCCGCTGCGTCGAGCCCGTCCCGCCCCGCCGCCGAAACACCCGCCGCCAGAAAGGCCGAGGCGTAAAGCGGCCCGGTCGAGGCGCCGACGGCATTGAGAAAGGTCGTCGCGATGCGGGCGCAGATCGCCTCGATATCGTCATCGGGCATGCGCTCTGCCATCGCCCTGCGCACCGCACGCCACCCGAGGCCCATCGTCACACCGTGATCGCCGTCCCCCACCACCCCGTCGAGTTCCGAAAGCCAGTCGGCGTGGTCCTCGACCGCGAACGAGGCGGCGACAATCATGTTGGCGAAGATGTCGGGGGTGATCTCGCCACCGGGGCGGTGCGTGCCGTCATGCCGCGTCACGGATCTGGCGGCGACGGGTGGCGCCGGCGCAGCGACGGGCGCCAGACGATCCGCCACGGAAACCGGCGCGGGTGGCGCGCCGACCTTCAGTGTAACCGAGTGGCAGGGATGATCGAGCAGCGCGGCGAGTTCGTCGTCGAGCCGGATGAGCGAAATCGACGCGCCCGCCATTTCGAGCGAGGTCGCATATTCCCCGACATACGAGCAATGGATCGATACCCCCAGATCGCCGAGGATCTGCCGGGTCCGGCGATGCAGCAGGTAGAGTTCCATCAGCGTCGTTGATCCCAGGCTGTTGACCAGTACCCCAACCCGGTCGCCGGCCGTCAGGTGAAGCTCGCCCAGCACATGCTCCAGCAGGATATCTGTCACCTCATCGGCGCTTTCCACCCGCGCGCGGCGGATGCCGGGCTCGCCATGCAGCCCCATGCCGATTTCCATCTCGTCATGGCCAAGATCGAAATTCGGCTTGCGCGTCTGCGGCAGGGAGCACGAGCTGAGCGCAACCCCCATCGTCGCCGTCGATGCGTTCGCCTTGCGCGCCAGGCGCTCCACCTCGTCGAGGGCCGCCATCCGGTCCGCCGCCGCACCCGCCACCTTGAAGACAAAGAAGTCGCCGGCGATACCGCGCCGCTGGCTGCGGCACTCGGCCGGCGCCGAGGTCACATCGTCGGTCACGCGAACCGAGCGGACATCTATCCCCGCCGAAATGGCCTCGTCGGCGGCCATGTCGAAATTCATCGTGTCGCCGGTGTAGTTGCCATAAAGGTAAAGCACACCGGCGCCACCGTTCACTGCCCTCGTGGCCTCGACTATCGGTTCGGGAGAGGGCGAGGCGAAGACGTTGCCGATGGCGGCCGCATCCGCCAGCCCGCGCCCGACATATCCGCAAAATGCCGGCTCGTGGCCCGAACCACCGCCGACGACGATCCCCACCTTGCCCAGGCGCGGCCCGTTCACCGCGCGCACCACACGGCCGGTACTGCCCGCCGGTTCGAGAATCCCGGGATGCGCGCCGAGAAGCCCGTCGATCATCTCGTCGACGATCGCCTCGGACGTGTTCATCAGCTTCTTGGTTCTGTTCACGCCGTTTCTCCATCAACCGGTTGTCCGCGCCCCGTCGGCCGGGCGCCACGCACCTATGCCGACGCACTCGCGTATCCGTCAGACCGCGGTCGCAAAGGCCGGCGATCACCTGCCGGAACACACACCGCCCCAGACGTTCGGTCCAGGCGGAATCAACCTAGCCGCATATCGTACATCGTGCCACCGCGGAACCGCCGACATCGTGCCACAGCGTGTGGCCGCGCATCCTGTCTGCGCCGCAATCGCCCTGCTTCAGATGGACAGCTTTACGGCGCCGGGCAAATCGCCTTATCTGGGTGTGGTATTACAGGTTCGTGAATTCCCTGAAGCTACGTGGACAGAATGTGAAACACTCCAACCAATCCCGGATGACGGCCGGATATTCCCCGGCGTCGGAAGAAGAACACCTGAAGGCCCGGATCGCCTGGTTCTATTTCGTCGGCGGCATGACACAACAGCAGATCGCCGATCAGATGGGTGTGACCAGATTGCGCGTCAATCGCACAATAGGGCAGGTTCGGGCCGAGGGATCGGTCTATATCGACCTGCGGCTGCCGCTGGCCGATTGCGTCATGCTGGAGGAGGAGATCAGGAAGCGCTACGATCTGGAGCAGGTGCTGGTGGTTCCGACGATGGACGGCTACGGCAAGATGCAGCGCACGATCGGCGAGGCGGCAGGCCAGATGCTTCAGGCCCACCTGCCGCGCCATCGCGGGCTTGGCGTGGGATGGGGACAGACGCTCAGCCATTCGGTGCGCCGTATCTGCGGGCAGAAGGGCAATCTCGATCACGTCGTCGGGCTGATGGGGGCAATTCCGCACGGCTCGGGCAGCAACACGATCGAGGTGGCGACCGCGATGGCGCGCAGGCTCGATGTGGAATGCTACTACCTTACCGCGCCGATCTTCTGTCGTTCTGCCGAAATCCGCGAGGCGCTGCTGGGAGACGAGGATCTGGCCGATGCCATGACAAAGGCGGACGCGGCCGAGGTTGCCCTCGTCACCTGCGGAGATCTGTCGCATCACTCGTCGGTCATGTCGCTGACCATGGTGCGCAAGGCGCTGCCCGAGCTTGAGGAACTGGAAACGGTGGGCGATATCCTCGGCTGTTTTCTCAGTGCGGACGGCGAGATTATCGACCATCCGCTGAACCGGTCGATCATCGCGCTTTCGCCCGAACTGTTGCGAAACAAGCCGGTGTCGATACTTGCATCCGGCGGGCGGAACAAGCTGCCGATCACCCGCGCCATCCTGCGTGGCGGCTATGTGAACCGGCTCGTCACCGACGAGAGCGTCGCCCGGGCACTGATCTACGAAACCTGACGCGGCCGCACAGGGCGCCGGTCAGTGCGGTGCGGCACCGGGCAGCGCACCCTTCAGTTCCGCTTCATCGCATCCAGCAGGGCGGCGCCAAAAGAGCCGGTGTCGACGGCCGGCGCACCGCCCTTTTGCCCACTCTTCGCAGTACCGCCCCGGCCGGCGCGCCCCTTGTGCGGCGGTGCGGCCGTGGCGGGTTTCTCCGGTCTGTCGGGCGAGGTCTTCATCGACAGGCCGATACGCTTGCGCGGCACGTCGATCTCTACCACCCGGACCCTGACCACATCGCCCGCCTTCACCACATCGTGCGGGTCCTTCACGAACCGGTCGGCCAGTTGCGAGATATGGACCAGCCCGTCCTGATGCACACCGACATCGACAAAGGCACCGAAAGCCGCGACATTGGTCACGGTCCCCTCCAGCAGCATTCCCGGCCGCAGGTCGGTGATCTCCTCCACCCCGTCGGCGAAACTGGCGGTGACGAATTCGGGGCGCGGATCGCGGCCGGGCTTGGCAAGTTCGGACAGGATGTCGCGCACGGTGGGCAGGCCGAATGTGGGGTCGACGAAATCCTCGGCCCGCAGCCCGGTCAGCCGCGCCTCGTCGCCCATCAGGGCGCGCAGGTCGCGCCCGCAGGCGGCGACGATCCGGCGGGCGACCTCGTAGGCCTCGGGATGGACCGCCGAGGCATCGAGCGGTTCGTCCCCTCCGTTGATGCGCAGAAAGCCGGCGCATTGCTCGAAGGCGCGCGGGCCAAGCCGCGCCACCTTGAGAAGCTGCCTGCGGCTGGCGAACGGGCCATTCCGGTCGCGATGTGCAACGATGGAATCGGCCAGCGACGGGCCGAGGCCGGACACCCGCGCCAGCAGCGGCGCCGAGGCCATGTTGAGATCGACGCCAACCGCGTTCACCGCATCCTCGACCACCGCATCGAGCGCCCGGACCAGCCGGAACTGGTCGACATCGTGCTGGTACTGGCCGACGCCGATGGCCTTGGGCTCGATCTTGACCAGTTCGGCCAGCGGATCCTGAAGCCGGCGCGCAATGGAAACCGCGCCGCGCAGCGATACGTCGAGGCCGGGAAACTCCCGCGCCGCCAGTTCCGACGCCGAATAGACCGAGGCGCCGGCCTCGGACACCACCACCTTCCGGGGTTTGGGCGCGGGCAGATCGCCGATCAGTTCGGCCACCATGCGCTCGGTCTCGCGGCTGGCGGTGCCGTTGCCGATGGCGATCAGTTCCACCCCGTGCCGACGTATCAGCGCAGCGAGCGCCACCTGCGCACCGCGCAGGTCGTTTCTCGGCTGGAAGGGATAGACCGTGGCGGTATCCAGCAGCCTGCCCGTCGCATCGACCACCGCAACCTTGACCCCGGTCCTGATGCCGGGATCGAGCCCCATCGTCACCCGGTTGCCTGCCGGGGCGGCCAGCAGCAGATCCTTCAGGTTGCGGGCAAAGACGCGGATCGCCTCTTCCTGCGCCCGCTCGCGCAGATCGCCCTGAAGGTCGAGCAGCATGGTCAGGCTCAGCTTCACCCGCCACGCCCAGCCTGCCACGGATCGCAGCCACGAATCGCCCGGCCCGTCGCCGCGGGTGTCGAGCGCGGCGCAGATCATCGCCTCGACCGCCGGCAGGTCTGCATCCGCGTCGGGCTGGATGTCCAGCCGCAGGATACCCTCGTTGCTGCCGCGGAACATCGCCAGCGCGCGGTGGCCGGGCACATCGGCCCAGCGTTCGCGATGGTCGAAATAATCGGCAAACTTGGCTCCCCTGACCTCCTCGCCTTCGTTGACGCGGGCCGACATGAAGGCGCGTTCGCGCATGAACCCGCGCAGCCGCCCGACCAGATCGGCATTTTCGGAAAGCTGCTCGACCACGATATCGCGCGCGCCGTTCAGTGCCTCTTTCGTGTCGGCGACCTCCCGGGTCAGAAAGCGCTCGGCCAGCTTTTCGGGCGGCGTGGCGCGGTCGGCCAGGATGGCATCGACCAGCCCGCCCAGCCCCCGTTCGCGGGCGATCATCGCGCGTGTGCGCCGCCTGGGTTTGTAGGGCAGGTACAGATCCTCGAGCACGGCCTTGGTTTCGGCCCCCAGCAGGCGCGCTTCCAGATCGCCGGTCAGCTTGCCCTGCTCGCGGATCGACTCGACGATCACCTTCCGCCGTGCCTCCATCTCGGTCAGATAGGCGAAACGTTCGTCAAGATCGCGAAGCTGACCATCGTCGAGCCCGCCCGTCGCCTCTTTCCGGTAGCGCGCGATGAAGGGAACGGTGGCCCCCTCGTCCAGCAACCTGACGGCGGCGGCAACCTGTTCGGGCCGGGCACTGATTTCTGTCGCGATGGTACGAACGATACGGTCTGGATCGGCTGTCATGGAACCCCGTCGAACTGTTGGAGGCCCGGTCTACAATCACCGCCAATGGCGGCCAAGCAAAATCGGCGACGGCCTCAGACTCCGACGGGCGCAAGCGCGACGCGCAGATCGAGCGGCTGGTCGGCCGGGATCAGGAATTGCGCATGCACCGGCGCGCCCCAGCTGTCGTCCCCGCCGACCCCCAATTGCCGCGCTGCAAGGGTCACGACGGTACGGCAGACCGGCGGCAGTTCCTCAGGGTGGAGGGCACTTTCCAGTTCGAAGGCGTTCCACGGCAGAACACCCAGTTCGAACGGTGCGGCCTCGGCAGCAAAACGCAGGCCACGCCCGCCCGCATCCGTTACCGCGGCCCAGCGGACCCCCGTCCGGTTGCCGCATTCCTGCGGCACCGGATAAGGCGACAGGTTTCCCGCCACGGTGCCGTCATAAACTCCCAGTCGTGCGCCACGGCAGCGGTCGGAGTAGTTTTCATCGGGTCCGAGCCCGTAATAGCGGAAGCGGTCGAATTCGGGCGGCAGGGTGAATTGCAGGCCGAAGACCGGCAGATCCGGCAGCCCCGCCGCGCCGGGATAGGAGGCCGCGACATGGATCAGGCCGTCGCGGCCCACGCGGTAGGAAACGGCAGGCTGTACCCCGATGCCCGGAAGCGCGAAGCGATAGAGAATCGCGGGTTCGTCCGCATCCGCATCGACCTCGACCTTTGCGATCTTCTGATAGCGCGTTGCCGTCGCCCACAGGCCGTGATCGAATCCATGGTGGCGCCCGCGGTCGTTGTCGGTCATCGCCCGCCAGAAAGTCAGGCGCGGCGGGCGGCGGATGAACTCGGTTCCCCCGGCCACAACCGAACCGAGCCCGCCGAAGACCCGGGCGAACATCGCGCGATAGCCCGGCGCCTCGACCCCGAGGTTGAGATCGCCCCGGATCACATGCAGATTGACCGGTGGGATGGCGGCCGTATCGCCCGCGACCGTCCAGACGTTCTCGCCAAAGGCAACCTCGTGCCCGGCGTCGGCCCAGAGGGTCGGCGCCGCCAGCCGCAGCGAACATTGCAGCGCGTATTCGCCCGGCACATCGCATTCGGGCAGATCGAGCGGAACGCGCCGTGCCCCGCCCGGCGGCACGTCGGCCATCGTCTCGGCGGCGAACACCTCGGCGCCGTCACGCAGCAGGCTGTAGCGCAGCACATACCCCGCTGTCGAAACGAAGAGATTGCGGTTGCGCAACACGACATCGCCCGTGCCGGGGCGCAGATCGACCGTCTGATACAGCGCCCTGACCTCCTGCACCTTGGGCGTCGCCTCGCGAAAGGCGGTCACGATCCCGTCGGCGCAGAACTCGTAATCGCTGGGCCGGTCGTCGAAATCGCCGCCATAGGCCAGATGGCGCCGGCCGTCTTCCCCGCCGGTCGCGATCGCCTGATCGATATAGTCCCAGATGAAGCCGCCCTGATACATCTCGTACCTTTCGGCAAGATCGGTGTAGAGGCACATGCCGCCACAGGAATTGCCCATCGCATGCGTGTATTCGCACAGAATGAAGGGCTTTTTCGGATCGTCCTCCAGATAGGCCGCAACCTCCTGCGGTCTGGCGTACATCCGGCTTTCCATGTCCGATGTGTCGTCATGGCGCCGGTCGCGGAATACCCCCTCGTAATGGACCAGCCGCGAAGGGTCGCGGGTGCGGAAATACTCCGACATCTCGAAGATGTTCCTGCCACCGTAGCTTTCGTTACCGCAGGACCAGATCAGGATCGACGGATGGTTCTTGTCGCGCTCGAGCATGGATTTCGCCCGGTCGATCACGCAATCGCGCCATTCCGGGTGCCCGTCGGGCACCACCCAGTCCGGCCTGACCGCGCCGCCCTTCTGCCACGAGCCGTGCGATTCGAGGTTTGCCTCATCGATCACGTAAAGCCCGTATTCGTCGCACAGCCGGTAGAAGACGCTCTGGTTCGGATAGTGGCAGGTGCGCACGGCGTTGATGTTGTTCCGCTTGAAAAACAGCACATCCCACAGCATCTGTTCATGGGTAACGGCCCGCCCGCGACGGGCATCGAAATCGTGGCGGTTGATGCCGTTGAAGACGATGCGCTTGCCGTTGATCTTCATCACCTTGCCGTCCATCGCGAAACGGCGGAAGCCGACCTTTTCGGCAATAGCCTCCACCTCGCAGCCGTCCGCATCCCTCAGCACGATCAGCAGGTTGTAAAGGTTCGGCGCCTCGGCGCTCCACAGCGCCGGCGCGGCGACCGGCAGGTGCAGGTCGAGCGTGTCCGCCGCGCTGGCGCTGGTCCGGGCGACGATCCCGCCACCCGGCCCCGCGAGCGATACATCGACCGAGCCGCCACCCGCCGGCAGGCACAGTTTCATCCGCAGGCGCAGAACGGCCGCCGCAAAATCGTCTTCGAGATCGGTGGTTACGAACAGATCGGACAGATGCAGCGCCGGTTGCACCTCCAGCCAGACATCGCGGAAAATGCCGGTCAGCCGCCAGAAATCCTGATCCTCGATCCAGCTTGCCGAAGATCTCTGGAAGACCTGAACCGCCAGACGGTTGGTGCCCAGCGCTATCGTACCGGTCACATCGAAGCGCGCGGGGGTGAAGCTGTCTTCGCTGTAGCCCACGAAAACCCCGTTGAGCCAGACGAGAAAGGCCGTCTCGACCCCGTCGAACGTCAGCACCACACGCCCGCCCCCGGGCGCCCCGGAAAAATCGAACCCGCGCAGGTAGGAACCGACAAGGTTGTTTTCCGGCACCTGCGGCGGACGAAGCTCCTCCACCCCGTCCCATGGATATTGCGTGTTGACATACTGGTTGGTGCCGAACCCCTGCAACTGCATGTGACCGGGCACTTCGATCTGATCCCAGCCCGAGGCGTCGAACCCGGCGGCATGAAAGCCCTCGGGCCGGGCGGCAACCCGGGCGGCGAGCGAGAAGCGCCACATTCCGTTCAGCGACTGGCGAAACGCGCTCGGCCCGCCGGCAAGCGCCGCCGTCGCATCGGCATGGATGACATGATCCGAACAGGCCTCCATCCGGTTCACCGCGAAAACACGCGGATCGCCCAGCCAGCCGATATCGGGTTGTTCGGTCATGGTGATACCCCCCACAGGAACGGCGGGGCCGGGTGCTGCGCGCCGGTCCGGCCCCTCGCGCCGACCATACGAAACGGAATGGCGGGGTACAGGGCAAATCCGAACCGGACCCGCGACGGGAAAGCCGGCGGCGGCGCAGACCGCAAAGCTCCTTCGGTGTGGCAAAAGACCCCGTACCGGACGGGGCGCTTGCCTTTGCAATCCGCATGCCAATACCCAGATAGCAACCGAAGACTTGCAAGGAGCATGACATGAGTCGCGATCCCTATGACGCGCTCGGTGTATCCAGGACCGCGACGGACGACGAAATCCGCAAGGCCTATCGCAAGATCGCCAAGACCAGCCACCCCGACCTCAACCCGGGGGACACGTCGGCCGAAGCGCGCTTCAAGGAAGCCGCCGCCGCCTATGACCTGCTCAGGGACCCTGAGACCAGGGCACGCTATGACAAGGGCGAGATCGACGCGACCGGAGCGGAGCGGCCGGAAAGACGCTTCTATCGCGAATACACCGAGCAGCCCGGCAACACCTATTATTCCTCGCGCGGGTTCGAGGATTTCGGTGACGCCAACGATATTTTTGCCGAAATCCTGCGCCAGCGCGGAACGCGCGGCGACAGCCGTCAGTGGGCTGGCGGCTTTGGCGGCGAGATCCGGCAGAAGGGTCAGGATGCGCGCTATACGCTGGATGTGAGCTTTCTCGATGCCACCCGTGGCAGCAAGCAGCGCATCACGCTTCCTGGCGGCGACGCGCTCGAAGTCACCATTCCCGAAGGGGCAAAGGACGGTCAGACGATCCGCCTGCGCGGCAAGGGCGGCGAAGGGATCGGTGGTGGCGCGCGCGGCGACGCGCTGATCACGCTGAATGTCCGCCCCGACAGGATATTCCGCCGCGACGGCGACGATATCGTGATGACGCTGCCGGTCACGCCCTACGAGGCGGTGCTGGGCGCCCGCATCCCGGCGCCCACCATCGACGGCATGGTCGCGCTCAAGGTTCCGCCGGGATCGTCGGGCGGCAAGGTGCTGCGCCTGCGCGGCCGCGGCGCCAGAGGCAGGAACGGCAAGGGGGATGCGCTGTTCGAACTGCGCATCGCCCTGCCCGACAAGATCGACGAGACGCTGAAGAAGGACATGGAGGCGTGGCGCGACGCCCACCCATACGATCCGCGGAAGGGGGTGACGGAATGAGCCTGTTCTACTCGGAAAAGGAAACCGTCGAGACCGTCGGCGGCCTGACGAAACGGCGCCTGACGAGCTATGTGAGCGCCGACCTCGTGCGCCCGGCCCATTCCGACGCTGGCCCGCGCTACACCGGTATGGACCTTGCCCGGCTCGAACTGATCTGCGAGTTGAGCGACACGTTCGGAATGCAGGACGAGGCGCTGGAACTGGTCATGTCGCTGCTCGACCAGCTTCACGGCATGCGGGCCGAAATGCGCGCACTGGCCAGCGCGCTCGACCGCGAACCCGACGAGGTGCGCGCGCGCATCACCGAAGCGGTGAAGGCGGTCGGCTAAGCGAATACCAATCCGTCCTGCGGAACAGATCATCGCCGGCCGCAAAATAGTTCTGTCCAACAGCAGGAGGTTAGGGCATAGATATGGGCGACCCATACCTTGAACGTGCCGTCCGGAGCATAAGGGCGCCTGAATGAAGTAAAGACTTGGAAACAAGAGTAATTCGTTGGCGCCAACATGATCCAATGGAAATTTTTTTGCACCCTGCGTTCACAATGTGCTTTCGGGCAAAAGCGCTAGAATAGGATCCGTTGATGTATTAACCATGATCCTGGGTAGGTTTCGAAAGGATGACATACGCGACGCGCCAGCTTGTTATGAAGCAAAACGGGGTTGACATGGATACCGAACGCGTACTTTCTCCCTACTCAAATCTACCTTCAAGAGCATTTTGGAGAAGCGCGGTTTCTGAAAGATCTCCCTTAGATCCGGGAGATATCTATCACCCTCGCTTCCCTATTAGCAAAAATATGAAAATTGCAACAGCGGGAAGCTGCTTCGCTCAGCATGTCGGCCGGGCACTAAAAGGAGCAAATTTCGAGATAATCGATACCGAAAGAATGCCAAATTTTGTTCCCGACAAGATAGCAAACCGCTTCGGTTATCGACTTTACTCTGCAAGATACGGAAATATATATACATCAAGACAGCTGCTTCAGCTTTGGCTAGAATCCAATGGGAAACTGTCGCCATCGTTACCCGTATGGGAAAGGAATGGGCATTACTTCGATGCGCAGCGGCCAGGGGTTGAGCCGGACGGCCTTCCGTCACGCGAGCTGGTAATGGAACACCGCAAGTGTCACTTAAAAAATGTGATAGACGCCTTCCGTCAGGCGGACCTGTTTATATTTACATTCGGATTAACAGAGTGCTGGCTACATAGAGAAACCAGAACGGTTTATCCCACCGCGCCAGGCACAATAGCCGGATGTTATGATCCAAGGATATTCGAATTTGAAAACCTTGATGTCCTTCAGGTCGTAGAGGATTTTGAGCGTTTTCGGAGCGAACTTCAGTCCGTGAACCCGGAGGTTCGGTTCCTGATTACCGTTTCCCCCGTCCCGCTCACAGCAACTGCTTCTGATCAACATGTCGAACTCGCAACCTGTTATTCCAAGTCCGTTCTTCGCGCGGCCTGTGGAATGCTGACCAAGAGATATGACGACATTGACTATTTTCCATCTTTCGAGGTCATTACTTCTCTGAATTCTCGGGGTGTTTATTATGAAAACAACCAGCGAAGCGTATCACCGGCCGGCGTCAGCGCGGCCATGACGTTGTTTATGACTTCTCACGGGGTAATGCCCCCGGAGGGTCAGGAGCATTCCGAAAGGTGCAGTTCACGAAGAGCCACGAATGTAGGGACTGACAGAAACCTTGTGTGCGAGGAAGCGCTTCTGGAGGCGTTTGAGAAATGACCGAAATTCTGGTTATTGGAAATTCTCATGTTGCCTCAATGAAGACCGGGTGGGATCTCATTAAGCTCGAATATCCGAGTGTCAGGATGGAGTTTTTTGCAGCCCCGGTTCCGCATTTTGGAAAATTGCAGCTCACTAATGATGGGCACTTCGGTGTCGCTGACGACGACGCGGAAGTAGACGAAGATCTTGCAAAAGTGATGCTCCGGCTGAATAAAAGAACCCGAATTAGCCTTGAGAGTTTCAGCATGGTTTATTGGGCAGGGTATCCTTGGGGGTTGGGGCGCATTATAAGCTCATTGCATGCACTTAATCAGCCGGCAATTGATAAAATTGACGATAGACCTGCTCAAAATCGATTTTCTCTATCAGCCTTTCAGGAGATATGCAGAAGCGCCGCACTACAGAATAAACCATCCAAAATTTGGGGGGAGACTCTCAGCGGAAGGTTAACGCTAATTCCCATGGCGTTGCCGAGCGAAGCCATGATTGGCAACACTGCCCCCAAGGGAATGATGCCTTGGAAGGGCTATGCGGAACGCGGTGCGCCGATCTCGAGGATATTCTGTTACTATGAATCCATATTTAGAGATATGACAAGTGAACACGGAATAAACCTTTCGTCTCGTCCCGATGAGGCAATTGGAGTTTCCGGTCTCACGAAGGCACTATACTCGCAAGGCTCTATTCGGTTGTGGAATGGAGAGCCTCATCAAGAGAACGACTATTCCCACATGAATGGCAAATATGGCGCTTTGGTGTTACGCGATCTCCTTGACGCATCGCGAGGGATGTGACGCAGCCGGCGTCGTTGAGCACATCCTCATTCAGGCGCCGGCCGGCGGATTTCCGGCGCGGCCATAGTCACGAGGTCCGAAAGATCCGCGCCGCCGGCGGCGACGATTTCCAGCAGTTGCCGGCGCATGCGCGGCTCCCAGAAATCGTTGATATGGGTGGCGACAGCGTGAACCGCCTCCGCTTCGGGGCGGTTGGCGAAGAAGGTGGCGATCTGGTTGGACATGTAGGTCAGCTTTTCGGGGCTCATCGCATCCTCAGGTGACAAGGCGAAAGGGATGGGCCAGCACGCGGGGGCGCCCGCCCTTGAGATTGGAAACCAGCGTCAGGCCGGCGGTGCGGGCCATCTCGACGGCCAGCGCCGTCGGGGCAGAGATGGCAATGATCGCCTCGGCGCCAAGCGCGGCGGATTTCTGAACCATGTCGACCGACACGCGCGAGGTCAGCACCACGGCGGCACCGGCGCCGGATTCCCCCGCGCGCAGGGTTCCGCCGATCAGCTTGTCGAGCGCATTGTGCCGACCCACATCCTCGCGCAGGCGCACCAGCCCCGAGCCCGGCCGCCACAGACCGGCGGCATGGACCGCGCCGGTCGCATCGTGCAGCGCCTGCCCGCGTTGCAGCGCCCCTGCGGCATCCGCCAGATCGGCGCGGTTCAGACGCAGCGCGGCGGTGGGCACCTGCGCCGGCGGGCGCAGCGCCTGTTCGATGGACTCGATCCCACAGAGCCCGCAGCCCACCGGGCCGGCCGCGGCGCGGCGGCGGGCCGCAAGGCGTGCCTCCTGCGCGGCCGGCAGCCAGATGCGCAACTCTATCCCCCGGCCATGTCGGGCGATCTCGACCTCGCCGATCTGGCTGATGTCATCCACGATGCCCTCGGCAACCGAGAAACCGCAGGCAAAATCCTCCAGATCGGCGGGGGTGGCCATCATCACCGCCTGCGTCGCGCCGTTATAGACCAGCGCAACCGGAACCTCTTCGGCAAGGTCGCGGCCGATCGTCAGCCCCCCGTCGATCACAGCCTGCCGTCCCATGTCACTCCGCAGCCACAACCCGGCGGGATTTCGCGACCTGGGCCGTATAGTCGCGCTGCCACTCCGACGGCCCGTTCGAAAGCCCGACCTGCACCGCCGTCACCTTGTATTCCGGACAATTGGTTGCCCAGTCCGAATATTCGGTGGTGATGACGTTGGCCTGCGTATCGGGGTGGTGGAAGGTGGTATAGACCACCCCCGGTGCCACGCGTTCGGTGATCCGGGCGCGCAGCGTCGTTTCGCCGGCGCGGCTGGAAAGGCGCACCCAGGCGCCATCGGCAACGCCGCGCTGCTCGGCATCGTGGGGATGGATCTCCAGCATGTCCTCCTCGTGCCAGACCACGTTTTCGGTGCGCCGCGTCTGAGCGCCGACATTGTACTGGCTGAGAATGCGCCCCGTGGTCAGCAAAAGCGGGAACCGCGGCCCGGTACGCTCGTCGGTGGCCACGTATTCGGTCAGCACGAACAGCCCCTTGCCGCGCACGAAACCGTCCACATGCATGATGGGCGAGCCGTCTGGCGCCGCATCGTTGCAGGGCCACTGGACCGAACCGCGCCGCTCCAGCATCGCGTAGGACACATTGGCGAAGCCCGGTGTCGTCAGGGCGATTTCGTCCATCACCTGCCCGGGGTGGGTATAGGACCATTCCGCACCCATCGCCTGCGCCAGACGCTGCGTGACCTCCCAGTCGGCCAGTCCGTTCTTCGGCGCCATCACCCGGCGTACACGGTTGATGCGCCGCTCGGCATTGGTGAAGGTTCCGTCCTTTTCGAGAAAGGTCGAACCGGGCAGGAATACATGGGCGAACGCCGCCGTCTCGTTTAGGAAAAGATCGTGAACGATAACGCATTCCATCGCCGCCAGCCCCGCCGCGACATGCCTGGTATTGGGGTCGGATTGCAGGATATCCTCGCCCTGCACGTAAAGCCCCCGGAATGAACCGTCGAGCGCGGCGTCGAGCATGTTGGGGATGCGCAGGCCCGGCTCGTCCTGAATCTCCGTATCCCATACCTTTTCGAAGATCGCGCGCGTCGCCGCGTCGTGAACGTGGCGGTAGCCGGGCAGTTCGTGCGGGAAGCTGCCCATGTCGCACGAGCCCTGAACGTTGTTCTGTCCGCGCAGCGGGTTCACCCCCACGCCAGCGCGGCCGATATTTCCCGTCGCCATGGCGAGGTTGGCGATCGCCATCACGGTGGTCGAACCCTGGCTGTGCTCGGTCACCCCCAGCCCGTAGTAGATCGCACCGTTGCCGCCGGTGGCGAATGTCCGGGCGGCGCCGCGCATCACCTCTGCCGGTACGCCGGTAAGCTGAGCGACCGCCTCGGGGCTGTGCCGGTCCTGCGCGACAAATTCCGCCCATTCGGCAAAGGCGTCCAGATCGCAACGCGCGCGCACGAAAGCGTCGTCAACCAGAGCCTCGGTCACGATCACATGGGCAAGCGCGGTCAGGACGGCAACGTTGGTCCCCGGTTTCAGCGCCAGGTGATGGGCGGCCTCGATATGGGGCGAGCGCACCAGATCGATCTTGCGCGGGTCGATGACGATCAGCTTCGCCCCCTGCCGCAGCCGCTTCTTGAGCCGCGAGCCAAAGACCGGATGGGCGTCGGTCGGGTTGGCCCCCATGACGATGACCACATCCGATTGTTCGACCGAATCGAAGTTCTGCGTTCCGGCAGAAGTGCCGAAGGCGGTCTTGAGCCCGTAGCCGGTGGGCGAATGGCAGACGCGGGCGCAGGTATCGACGTTGTTGTTGCCGAAAACCTGGCGAATCAGCTTCTGGACGAGATAGGTCTCCTCGTTGGTGCAACGCGACGAGGTGATGCCGCCGATGGCCCCCACGCCATGCGCGGACTGGATCGCCCGCAGCCTGCCGGCCGCGAAGCCCAGCGCCTCGTCCCACGTAACCTCGCGCCACGGATCCTCGATGCTGTCGCGGATCATCGGGTTGAGGATGCGATCGCGGTGGTTGGCATAGCCCCAGGCGAAACGGCCCTTGACGCAGGAATGGCCACGGTTCGCCTCGCCGTTCCTGAACGGCACCATGCGGACCAGTTCGTCGCCCTGCAATTCCGCCTTGAAGGTGCAGCCCACCCCGCAATAGCCGCAGGTCGTCACCACCGAACGGGTTGGTGTGCCAAGCTCATGAACCGATTTTTCGCGCAGGGTGGCGGTCGGGCAGGCCTGCACGCAGGCGCCGCAACTCACGCAATCCGACGACAGGAAGTCATCGACGGGCGTACCCGCCGCGACGCGGCTGTCGAAGCCGCGCCCCTCGATGGTAAGCGCGAAAGTCCCCTGAATATCGTCACAGGCGCGTACGCAGCGCGAGCAGACGATGCACTTGGCCGGATCGTAGGTGAAATAGGGGTTCGAGACATCGGCGGGCAGGTATCGCGCATTCGCCTCGCCGTTCTGACGCGGCCGGAAGTGGTTTTCGCCCTCGAAACCGTAGCGCACGTCGCGCAGGCCGACGGCGCCGGCCATATCCTGAAGCTCGCAGTCGCCGTTGGCAGCGCAGGTCAGACAGTCGAGCGGATGATCGGAGATATAGAGCTCCATCACCCCCTTGCGCAGCTTCCGCAGCCGTTCGGTCTGCGTATGAACCACCATGTGCTGTGCAACCGGCGTGGTGCAGGAAGCGGGTGTTCCCTTGCGCCCCTCGATCTCGACCAGGCAAAGCCGGCACGAACCGAAGGCGTCCAGACTGTCGGTGGCGCAAAGCCGGGGGATATCGAGCCCCGCCTCGGCCGCCGCACGCATCACCGAGGTTCCGGCCGGCACCGTCACCTCGAAGCCGTCGATGGTCAGCGTGACCGGCCTGCCCTGTTTCGCCGGCGTTCCCAGATCGCGGTCGTCGGTCCAGGGGATGATCAGATCCTTCATTCTGCCGCCTCCTTGCGGATCGCGAAATCGTCCGGATAGTGGTTGAACGCCGACAGGACCGGGAATGGCGTGAAGCCGCCGAGCGCACAAAGCGAACCGTCCCGCATCGTCTGACAAAGATCGGTCAGGATTTCCACGGCTTCGCCGTCGCCCTGCCCGATCCGGTCGATGGTTTCGACGCCGCGAACAGACCCGATCCGGCACGGGGTACACTTGCCGCAGCTTTCGATGGCGCAGAATTCCATCGCGAAGCGCGCCATTTGCAGCATGTCGACCGTATCGTCGAACACGACCACGCCGGCATGGCCGATCAGCCCGCCCTGCCCGTCGAATTCCTCGTAGCCGAAGGGCGTGTCAAACAGCGCCGGCGGGAAATAGGCGCCAAGCGGCCCGCCCACCTGCACCGCCTTGACCGGACGCCCCGAGGCGGTGCCGCCGCCTATCTTCCCGACCAGATCGCCGAGCGTCATGCCGAAGGCGGTTTCGAACAGGCCGCCATGTTTCACGTTGCCGGCGATCTGGATCGGGATTGTACCACGGGAGCGGCCAAGACCGAACTCCGAATAATGCCGGTGCCCCTTTTCGAAGATCACCGGAATCGTGGCAAGCGAGATCACGTTGTTGACCACGGTCGGGCTGTCCATGAATCCGTGCAGCGCCGGCAGCGGCGGCTTGGCGCGCACGACGGCGCGTTTGCCCTCCATCGAGTTCAGCAACGAGGTCTCCTCGCCGCAGATATAGGCGCCGGCCCCGACACGTACCTCGATGTCGAACGCCTTGTCCGAACCCAGCACCGACACGCCCAGCATTCCGGCCGCGCGCGCGATACCGATCGCTTCGGTCATGGTTGCGACAGCCTGCGGATATTCGGAGCGGATATAGACATATCCCTTCTCCGCCCCGGTTCCGAGGCCGGCGACGGTCATGCCCTCGATCAGGCTGAACGGATCGCCCTCCATGATCATCCGGTCGGCGAAGGTGCCGCTGTCGCCCTCGTCGGCGTTGCAGACGATGTATTTGCGTGCCGCACGGGCGAGCCGTACCGTGTCCCATTTCACGCCGGTCGGAAAACCCGCGCCGCCGCGCCCGCGCAGGCCTGAAAGCTTGACCTCGTCGACGATATCCACCGGCTTCATCGCCAGTGCGCGGCGCAGGCCGGTCATTCCGCCATGCGCCTCGTAATCGGCCGGCGACAACGGGTCGATCACGCCGCATCGGGCAAAGGTCAGGCGGGTCTGATCGCGCAGGAACGGTATCTGTTCGACCGGCCCCACGGCAAGCGGATGGTCGCCGAAGCCGCAGTCGAACAGCGCCGACACATCCTGCGGACCGACATTGCGAAACCCGCTGCGTACCCCGTCGCGTTCGATCTCGACCAGCGGCTCCAGCCAGAACATGCCGCGCGTGCCGGTGCGGACGATCTCGACCGGCTCACCCCGGCGCTCCGCCTCGGCGGCAATGGCGCGCACTGTCGCTTCGGCCCCCACGGCAAGAGCCGCGGCATCGCGCGGAACGTATATCCGCTTCATTCGTTCCCCTCCGCGATGGCACGGCTCAGAAGGTCGGCATCGACACGGCCCAGAACGGCACCGTCCAGCATCGCCGCCGGCGCACAGGCGCAAAGCCCGAGACAGAACACCGGTTCGAGCGTAACGGCCCCGTCCCCGGCCGTCTCGCCCCAGCCGATACCGAGCCGCCGCTGCATCTCATCTGCCAGCGCGTCAGCCCCCATCGCCTTGCAGGCTTCGGCACGGCACAGCCTGACCACCCTGCGCCCGGCAGGGCGGGTGCGAAACTCGTGGTAAAAGGACATGACACCGTGGATTTCGGCGGCGGTGCGGTTCAGCACCTCGGCGATCGCCGGCAGCGCCTCGTGCGGAACATGGCCGAAGCGCTCCTGCACCTCGTGCAGGATCGGCAGCAGCGGACCCTCCAGCGGCCCGAGCCGGATCGCGATATCGCGAACCTGATCGACTATTTCCCCCTCGCACGTGTCCGGCGCCATCGTGTCCTCCCGTAACCTGTCACCAACAGACCTGCGGAAATCGCGAGGCAAGATCAATATCGATATTTCGTTGTTCGATAGAAATTATCTATCGATCTGGCGGCCCATCGCCTCGGCGGCCGCGATGAACGCGCCCAGCACGGGTGTGTGTGGCTCGCGCGGCTCCGCGATCAGCCCTACCGGGTGCCCGTCGCCGGGGCTGTCGATGGGTATTGCCGCAAAGCGGCGCTCATCGTCGAAAAGCACGGCCGTGGCGCGCGGCAGGACTGTCTCCCACCCGCCGGCGCGCACGTGCGCCACAAGCGCGATCCCCGAATTCGAGGCGAGGCGAGGCGAGGCGCGCGCACCGGCCTCGGCAAGATGACCGTTGATGATACGCCGGTTCTGCATGTCTTCGGTCAGCAGGCAGAGCGGCCGGGTGGCGACCTCGGCCCAGGTCACGACCGGGCGATCTGCCAGATGCGAACCGGCAGGAACGATCAGGAAGTAACGCTCACGATAAAGTGCAACCGACATCAGGCGACCGGGCGGCTCACCGTGGAGATAGGTGATGCCTGCGTCCGCCTCCAGCCCCTCGACCATGGCGCGCACCGCCGTCGAGGTGCGCGAATGCACGGTAACCGCAAGGTTGGGATGACTGGCCAGCAACGGACGGGTCAATGCCTCGACCATGGCAAGCGCGGTCGGGATCACGGCAAGCCTGAGATTGCCCGAAAGCCCCGCGTGCGCCATGCGCAGTTCGGCCCGCATCGTGCGTGCGTCACCGGCGATACGATGCGCCCATTCCAGCGCCCGCACCCCTTCCGGCGTCAGCCCCTGATAGCGTGACCCCCGGCGCACCAGCTGAACGCCCAGTTGATCCTCAAGCTGCTTGATCGCCGCCGAAAGCGTCGGTTGCGTGACCCCGCAGGCGAGCGCGGCACGCCCGAAATGCTGCTCGTTGGCGAGCGCGATGAACATCTCAAGCTTGTCTATCATCCAGTCACATTAAAGCAATTGTCCGCCCGCCACAGCCCGCTTCCCGCACTTCTTCCGGCCCCTGCGACAGCGCCCAACGCAGGCCGGGAACGCCACATCATCACAATCCGGCATGATGCGCGCGCCGTTCCGGCAAATGCCGAATACTGCGGCACTATTGGCCACTTGCTACAAATTGGCGCATCGCCGATACATTTGAACTAGGATGCGAACGACAAGTATGATCTGATTCCCCATGTTAGCAGCATGTTGACCTGCATCAGGTCCACAATTGAAAGGCCATGTCCGATATGCGTTTGACGATCAGGACGAATCTCGCGATGCGGGCACTGATGTTCTGTGCCATCAACGCGAACAGGACCGTCCGCAAGGCCGAAATCGCACGGGCGTGCAATTCGTCGGAAAACCATCTGGGCGTCGTGATCAACATGCTGGGCCAGACCGGCTTCATCGAGACGACGCGTGGCCGCAACGGCGGCATCAGGCTCAAGGTCGCACCGGAATCGCTTTCGGTCGGGCATGTGTTTCGCGCCTTCGAGGCCAACGTGCCGTTTGCCGAATGCTTCTCGGGGTCCGACAATCGCTGCCCGCTCACCGCTAGCTGCCGCCTGAGAGGAGAGCTTTCGCGGGCGCTTGAGGCATTCTACAATTCGCTCGACAAGGTGACGCTGGCCGATCTGGTCGACGGCAACACGGGATTGTACAATCTGCTTGAGATCGAACCTGTCTGATCCGGGGATGCGGGTTGCCCGGTTGCGGTGTTTTTCCCGCGGTCCGTAGTGCAGGAGCCGCCCATGCGCCCGTACACACTCTGCATTCTCATCCTGGCCGTGACTTCCCGGATTGCCGGTGCCGACACCGTCACCGGAACCGTGACCTATCTCGAACGCACGATGCCGCCTCCCGGCGCGACGGTCGAGATCATCCTGTCCGACATTTCGCTTGCCGACGCGCCGGCCCGGACAATCGCCGGTCAGACGCTCCCGGCCGCCGGGGCACCGCCCTATGCCTTCGCGATCGAATACGATCCCGCCACAATCGACCAGCGCCATACCTATGGCCTGCGCGCCACCATGCGTGCCGGCGGCAGGATAACAATGACAACCGATACCGCCTACCCGGTGCTGACGCGCGGCGCGGGCAATATGGAGGATCTGATCCTGAAACAGGTCTCGGTTCCCGCGCCCGATGCCGATCTGGTCAACACCTACTGGAAGGTCCGCTCGCTCGGCGCGCTTCGCCTGTCGCCGCCAGCCAACGGGCGCGAGGCTCATCTGATCCTGCGCGGCGACGGAAGCTACAACGCGACGGCCGGCTGCAACATGGTCCGGGGTACCTATTCACTCGACAACGCCAGCCTCCGCTTCGAAGCGGGGGCGGCAACGCGCAAGGCCTGCATTCCGCCGCTCGATCTGTACGAGGGCATGCTGCTCCGGACACTTGCCGATACGGCAGGTTTCCGGATCAGCGGCGAGACGCTCGAATTGCACGATGCGGCAGGTGCCGTTCTGGCAAGCTTCGCGGCGGTTTATTTCTGAGCTTCTGCGGGCGGGAAGCCGAAATCCGGCCAGTATACCGGTTCAAGCGACGGCAGAACCGCCAGCGCGCCGGCGAAGTCGCTGTCGCGCGGGCCAAAATCGGATGGCGTGATGACAACGGGAATGCCCGCCGCACGGGCAGCGGCGAAGCCGACGGGACTGTCTTCGAAGATCAGCGCCTTCATTCAGCGGCCGTGGCGCGCATCCGGGCTTCGTCGACTATCCCCGGCAGGCGGTCGAAATGGTCGAAGGCCCAGTCGTTGCGCATCCGCTCCACCGGGGTCTTGCGATAGCCTTCGGTGTACAATGCAAAGGGAATTTGCGCATTCTGCGCCGTCTCGGCGTCGATTTCACTGTCGCCCACATACAGCGTCGGGCCGCCACCCATGTCGTCGATCACCCGGAACAGCATGTCCGGCGCGGGCTTGCGGCTGTCGATCATGCCGCCGGCGATGAACCCGTCAAAGACCTGCGCCAGCCGCATGTGCCGCATGACGGAGCGGGCCGGCAGTTCCGGCTTGTTGGTACACAGGCCAAGCCTGTGCCCCTGTGTCTTCAGCAGCGCCAGCGCATCGACCACCCCGGGGTAGAATACCGCCTTGTCGACGGCGAATTCGTACTGGGCGACGAATTCGCCATAGATGCGTGCGTGGGTCTCGGGTGTCTCCTCGATTCCGCGCGCGGCCATCATGCGGCTGACCAGCACCTGCGCCCCCTCGCCGACGAAGGCGCGCACCTCGTCGAGGGTCAGGCCGGGCTTGCCCAGCCGGCCGAGAATGACATCGGAAACCGCCTGAATGTCGCGCGCGCTGTCGATCAGCGTTCCGTCGAGGTCGAAGACGATATTCATGCCTCTTTCCACTTGATCGAACAGCCCATCGAGGGGATCTGGTCCGCCGGTCCCCTGCCGGTTTCGGCCACCTGCGCCATCGCCTCGTAAAGGTCGCGCCGCAACCCGGCCGGACCGGCCTTGTCGCGCGAGGCGTCGAGCCGGCCGCGATACTGCAGTTCGAGATCGCCGTTGAAGCCGAAGAAATCCGGCGTGCAGGCGGCGCCATAGGCGCGGGCGACGGACTGATCTTCGTCGTGGAGATAGGGGAAGGGCAGGCCCCAGTCGGCGGCCTTGACGGCCATGTTCTCGAAACTGTCGGCCGGATAGGCGGCGACATCGTTCGACGAGATCGCCACCACGCCGATGCCCAGATTCCCAAGTTCGCGTGCATCGCGCACGATGCGGTCGATGACGGCCAGAACATAGGGGCAGTGATTGCAGATGAACACGACCAGCGTGCCTTTGGGGCCGGCGATATCGGCCAGCGAACGGGACCTGCCATCGGTGGCGGGCAGGGTGAAATCCACCGCCTTCCAGCCGAAGTCGCAAACCGGAGGGGTCGCAGCAGCCATCGTCGTCTCCTTGCAGGGAATATTCGGTTCGCCTGCGACCCTACCCAACTACAGGCGGGAAATCGAGCTTCGCGGGGCGAGGCAAACTGCCCGCGTTGGCGAAAACCCGTCAGGCGCTGTCGAGGCGCTTCCAGTGCAGCATTTCCGATTCGACGATCCGGCGCGCGAAAGGTGCCATGCCGGCCGGGCCCGACAGGCGATCCTTCAGGTGGATGCACAGGTCCGGCCGCCGCGCGGCGATCACGCCGACCAGTTCGCCACGGACATGATCGTCCAGCCCCGCCCCCATCACGACACTCCGGATGTTGGGCTCCAGTTCGAGTTGCTCGATCACCTCGTCACGGTTATGCGCGCCAAGCCACTGGATCGGCAGATCCTCCAGATCGCCGATCACGTTTGCCATTACGTCGGGCAACCGGCCGACAAGCAATACGACTGGCTTCATGTCCCTCCTCCTTGCCTGCGCTCCGCTCCGGCACAGTGCTTCCGGGCGAGCATACCACGCCAACGGGCGCCCGTCGCCGGGGCACGAAAAACCCCGGCGCCTGCCGGCACCGGGGCGGAATGCCGCGTCAGCCGGGCGGAGCCGGCCGCCGCCAATGTCAGATCAGCGAACCCATCTTGACGGCGGTATCGAGCATGCGGTTCGAGAAGCCCCACTCGTTGTCATACCAGGTGAGGATTGAGCACAGCGTGCCGTCCATGACCCGGGTCTGGTCGAGGTGGAAGATCGACGAATGCGGGTCGTGGTTGAAGTCCGACGAGACGTTCTTGTAGGCGGTGTAGCCCAGAATGCCGTTCATCGGGCCGTCGGCCGCGGCCTTGATCGCATCGTTGATCTCCTCGACCGAGGTCGCGCGCCTGGCGATGAACTTCAGGTCGACGACCGAGACGTTCGGGGTGGGAACGCGGATGGCGAAACCGTCGAGCTTGCCCTTCAGATCCGGCAGCACGAGGCCCACCGCCTTGGCGGCGCCAGTCGAGGTCGGGATCATGCTGAGCGCTGCGGCGCGGGCGCGGTAGAGATCCTTGTGCAGCGTGTCCAGCGTCGGCTGGTCGCCGGTATAGGAGTGGATCGTCGTCATCATGCCCTTTTCGATGCCGATGGTGTCGTTGATCACCTTGGCAACGGGAGAGAGGCAGTTGGTGGTGCAGGACGCGTTCGAAACCACCAGATCGGCGGCGGTCAGCACATCGTCGTTCACACCGTAGACGATGGTCTTGTCCGCACCCGAGGCCGGGGCGGAAACGAGCACGCGCCTGGAGCCGTTCTCAAGGTGCAGCGCCGCCTTGTCGCGCGCGGTGAAGATGCCGGTGCATTCCAGCGCGACATCGACATCTCCCCAGGGCAGTTCCCTAGGATCGCGGATCGCGGTAACCTTGATCGGGCCGCGGCCGACGTCGATCGAATCTTCCGTCGTGGTGACCGTACCGGGGAAGCGGCCATGGACCGAATCGAAGCGGATGAGGTGCGCGTTGGTCTCGACCGGGCCGAGATCGTTGATCGCAACAACTTCGATGTCGTCACGGCCAGACTCCACGAGGGCGCGGAGCACGTTCCGCCCGATGCGGCCGAAACCGTTGATGGCAACTTTCACTGTCATGGTCTTTTCCTCATTTCAGAGCAGGATCATCGCGGCTTTATCACGGGCCCGGCCCGTGAGCCGAAACGGGTAGTGTCCTAGGCGGGGCGGACAGTGCCCCTCGGCTTCGTGTCATACCCGGATCGCAGGTTTTGTCACCCACCAATTCCTGTCACCGCGTCGCACCCTTGCCGCCGCCACGCAGCCCGCGCACCCGATGCGGGCGGGGTTCGGAGCGCCTGGCCCCGTTGTCCGTGCCCGACGCCGCCGCGACCTTTGCAGGTGCAGAAAATCGCCTCGCCCGGGATTCACGAAACGATTTGGGAATTTCGGGGCGTCGCGCGGGAGCGGGCGAGTGGAAATGCCGCGCCGCAGCGTAATCGGCGAAATTTGGCAATGACCCGATAAAACCTCCGAAACACGCCGCAAACCGCAGTTACAGCGCTTTGGTATCTCACGTTAGCGTTATCGCGGCGGCAATCTGCCACGCCTCGCCAATCGGCGCCGACAGCCCGAATCCCTCTGGATGCAGCGGCATCATGCGCTGCCGTCATGACTGTCGTGCAAGCAGGGGATAGCGAGTCGCGCCCAAACCCGGCGATCAGGCTTGCCCCGTTGTCATGCCAGCGCGCGTTCGGCCCGCGCAATGCGCCGATAGCCCGCCTCGCCATGCCAGAAGCCGTTGGAAAATGCGATCCCCGGCGCGATCTGCTCAAGGCGGGCCTGCCCTTCGGCGGCGTCTATGCCGCCATCGAGATGCTGCCGGAACACACCGGCGACTGCGGCCATATCGACATCCTGCGGCATCAGCCGCAGATCGGTGATGCCGCAGCTCGCCATCCCGGCCACCTCGTCGAGCAGGCTCACATAGGTGTCGGACTGGGTCTGAATGCCATTGACGCGCAGGAACGACTGCCCGTCGCGCGTTTCCAGCGGCATGCCGTCGGGATGCTCCTCGCAGACGAACTGGCAGTTGTCCTTGGTCCGCTTGTAGGCCCGGGCGTGATAGCAGCGGGCCGAGGTGGCCAGCGACGCGCGGCCGAAGACCTGCACCTCGACCCCGACCGCAAGTTCGCGCGCCGCTGCGGCCAGCTTCACCGTGGCGGTTCCCGGCAGTTCGGTCGGCAGGCAGACATGGGTCGCACCCCGCCGGGCAAGCTCGCGCAGGGTCTGCTCGCCGTAGACGTTGAGGAACGGACCTACCCGATGCGGCCGGCCCGACCGGTGGAACAGACCGGCGGCATTGTTGATCTCGATCTCGTAGTCATCGAGTTCGGCCAGCGCCTTGCTGGCCTGTCGCTCGCGCGGAAGCATCACCTCGGCCAGACCCGACATCACCACCGTCTTGCCGGCGCCCGCAAGCCGCTCGGCCATCTCGGGCAGTTCGCTGTCGAAGAACGGCTGCCGCTTGGAGCAGATCACCTCGCCCAGGTAAACGGTATCGACCGGCGCCTCGTCGGCAATACGGGCGTAGAAATCGCGCTTGCGCTCTGCCGTCCAGTGATAGGCAATGGGGCCAAGGGTAAGTCTGACGCTCATGTTCTCACCGCCATTTCTTTGTCTGGAAGGCGCCCTCGGTCTGCTTCTGACCCTCGGTCAGCGCGACCAGTTCGGCCAGCTTGGGCTCGCGCCCGGCGCGGATGTCATCCACCGCCGCGCGGAAGGCGCTGACCACCTTGCGCACATAGGCCTTGGAGCGCTGCCTCCCCTCGATCTTGAAGGCGTTGACGCCCGCGTCGATCAGTTCCGGCAACAGCCGCGACAGGTTCAGGCTGATCGGTTCCTCGAAGGCATAATACCCCTCGGGGCGCACCTCGTTGCAGTAGCGCCCCTTGCAGATGGTCGGGTAGCCCGCGCTTTCGTCGGCGGCAAACCGGTCGATCGTGTAGGGTCCGAGCCGGGTCGAGAGGTTTCCGGCATCGTCCTTAACGTATTCGACCAGATGGGCCGGCGAACACACGCCATCCATGTTGGTTGAAAGCCCGGTCGCATAATTGGTCAGCGAACAGCGCCCCTCGACCATCAGTCCGTGGTTGCCGAAGATGAAGGTCTCGATCTCGCAGGGGATCTCGGACTTGAGCTTGCGGATCTCCGGAATCGTCAGGATTCGCGGCAGGACCACCCGCTTCACCCCGAATTCGCGCACGTAATAGCAGATCGCATCGGGGCTAGCGGCAGCCGCCTGCACCGACAGGTGCAGGCGCTTTTCGGGATGTTCGCGGGCGATATGGGCCGCCACGCCGATATCGGCGACGATGAAGGCATCCACGCCGAGCCGCGCGCCCAGATCGGCACCCTCGCGCCACAGATCGAACTCTCCGGCGCGCGGATAGGTGTTGAGCGCAAGCAGAACCTTGGCACCCCGCTCGTGGGCATAGCTCACGCCGCGCGCCATCTCGTCGGGGGTGAAGTTCAGCCCGGGAAAATTCCGCGCGTTGGTTGCGTTCTGATAGCCGCAGTAGACGGCATCGGCCCCGGCATCGACGGCTGTACGCAGCGATGCCGGCGTTCCGGCCGGACAAACGAGTTCGGCAAGCGACATGAGCAAGGATTCCTTATGCGTCGGACCGGCGCGCGATCCGTTCCTGTATCCGCGCCAGCGCGAATTTCCCGGGCGGGCCGAACATCGCGGCCACCTCCCCGGCGATCGATCCGTCGATATCGTCGAGCGCATTGCGCAGCGTGACGATCGCCTCGGTATCGCCCGAAATCACCAGATCGCGCGAAAAGAACACCGCGTCGCCGTCTTCGTCGGCGTCGATCAGGCTGAGCAGGGTAAGAAAGCTGCCGCTGATCCGCGCACCGTGCGCCGGCAGCGACCTGCGGTAAACGGCCCGCAGCACCAGACGCTTCGGGTCTGGCACCAGATGAAGCGCAAACGGCAGATCGACCGGATCGATCAGAAAGCTGGTGCGCCGATGCGGACCGAGCCGCTCGATGAGTTCCGGATGGGCCCGGGCGACATGCCGGACGATACGGTACAGCACCGGCTGAAGCGGCAGCAGCGGCACGGGCAGACGCGCCAGCATCCCGCCGCCGGAGGCGGAGCGCGCATCGTGTGATTCCAGTACAAGGTTGCTCATGGATCCGGGCTTTCTTGCCTCCGGGATGCAGACCAGAGAACGGGCGGAATGTCAACGCAACCGCCGGCCGCCGGGCAGAACACGAAGACGCCGCCATGCTCGCATGAACATGGCGGCGGAGCGGAGCCGATTCCGGCTTGCTGCATGTCCTGCCGCACCTCGCGTCCTCCCCTGCGGCAGGTTGCCCCGGCCTCTCAGCCGGTGCCTTTTCGTTCGGTCCACTCTTCGAGCGCAAACTGGCTCAACCGAGCCTGGCGCCCGACCTCTCCGAAATACTGTTCGACCGCCGTGGTGAAGAAGCGGTACTGGATCTCGCCCAGTTCCATCGCGCTCCGGCTCTGGGCGGCCTCGGTCTGGGTCTTGAGATTCTCGCGAATCCGCGTCGCGACGAAATCGGCGAACTCCGTGTTCATCCGCGTGACGGCGACCATGTAATCCGGTTGCGTCCAGCCGGTCATCGCGTTCGCCGTTTTCTGGAAATCGCCGATCGTCGCGAGCATCTGCTCCATCGCCACATCGGCGATATTTGTCATGGCATCGGTCATGGACGTTCCCCCCCCAACATCGCATAACTGAGGTCGACAAGAATGACCCTGCGGCAGCACCCTGTCCTTGATCAAGATCAAGGTGAAACCGGCCATATTATGCATTGGCGGTGAATCTTCGCTGAACACCGGTTGCGGATCCCGAACCGCCGATCCGCCGGTTCGCCAGGCGCCCGACCCGATATCGGGACGTCGCCGCGCCAGCGTGGGAACCGCCGATTTCCCTTTTCATCGGGCCGAATCCCCTCTATAGGGCCAGCTTCCGAACCCACCGGGCATACACCCTTGGAGGATGCCCACAAACTCAGGAGATTACCCATGGCTGGTGAGATTCCCGATCTTCACGCCACGGTACGCACGGGGACAGGCAAGGGGGCCGCCCGTCAAGCCCGCAGGGACGGGCTGGTACCCGGCATCATCTACGGCGGCGGCGAAGACCCCGTCGCGATCAATATCCCCTTCAACGTGCTGCTCACGCGCCTCAAGGCGGGCCGCTTCCTTTCCACCCTCTTCAACATGAAGGTCGAGGGCATGGACGACACCCGCGTGATCTGCCGCAGCGTGCAGCGCGACGTGGTCAAGGATCTGCCGACCCATCTCGACTTCATGCGCCTGCGCCGGACATCGAAGGTGGCGCTGTTCATTCCGGTCGAGTTCACCGACGAGAAAGACTGCCCCGGCCTCAGGCGCGGCGGCGTGCTGACCGTGGTGCGCCCGGAAATCGAACTGGTGGTGACCGCCGGCGAGATCCCTGAAAAGGTGGAAATCTCGCTTGCCGGCCTGGACATCAACGACCACGTGTCGATCTCGATGGTCAAACTGCCGGCGGGCACGAAACCCACAATCGACCGCGACTTCAACATCGCCTCGATCTCTGCCCCGACCGGCCTGACCGCTGACGG